>JBCBZY010000054.1:0-11321 GCA_039815115.1 Pseudomonadota bacterium
CCAGCCAGAGCATCGCATTGGCAACTTCCACAGCTTCGCCGACCCGGTTGATCGGATGATTGCGGTTGAACACTTCGACCGCCTCTTCATGTGGTCCGGGATAGGCGGCCAGATAACGCTGGTACATCGGTGTGTCGATCGCGCCGGGATGGACGGTGTTGACCCGGACCGGATATTTCTCCGCCGCGCAGTGCAGGGCGAGTGACTTGCTGAGTGACGTGACTGCGGCCTTGCTGGCGCAATAGGCGGCAAATTGCGCGCCCGGCCGCATCGCCAGCATCGAGCCAATGTTCACAATTGCCCCGTCTTCGCCGCTTTCAATAATTGCGGGCAGTCCCACCCGGCATCCGTAAAAGGTGCCCTGCAGATTGATGTCGATGGTCCGGTTCCAGCTGTCGAGGTCGACTTCGTCGGCGGAACCCGGCTCCGAGATACCGGCAACATTGAACAATGTTGTCAACTTGCCGAACTTTTCTTTCGTCGCATCTACAGCCGCCTGCCACTGGTCCAGATCGCGTACGTCCAGTTCCACCGCCGCCGCTCGTTGTCCCAGCGCTTCGGCATGGGCCCTGGCCTTGTCGATCTGGATATCGGCGAGCATCACCGAGCCGCCTTCTTCGACGAAGCGTTGTCCGGCAGTTCCGCCAATGCCTTCCGCGCCGCCCGAGATCAGCGCGACTTTTCCGTCCATCATGCCCATGTTGTCAGTCCTGTTTCTTGTCAAAAATCAGCGGAAGATTGGTCAGTCCGCGCAGCATCATGTTCGGCGGATAGGTAAGCTCCGCGCCTTCCCTGATCCGGATATTGTCGATGCGCTTGGCAAATTGCTGGAACGACACGGTCATTTCCTTGCGCGACAGCATGTTGCCGACGCACATATGGATGCCCTTGCCGAAAGCGAGATGGGTGCGGGCGTTCTTGCGGTCGACCTGGAACTCGTTCGGGTTCTCAAACTGTTTCGGATCGCGATTGGCGGCATGATAGCGCATCATCACCATCGCGCCCTTCGGCAGCATGACGCCGCCCAGTTCCGCATCGCGGTGCATGACGCGCCAGATGCCGGACGAGCCGCTCGACATGCGCAGCACTTCTTCCACTGCATTGGGGATCAGCGACGGGTCTTCCTGGATCTTTTTATACTGATCCGGATTGGTCGCGAACAGTCGCAGCCCCTCTCCGAGAGCAGCGGTGGTGGTCTCATTGCCGGCAACCATCAGCTGCTGGACAATGGACAGCGATTCCGCGTCATCCAGCGGGCGTTCCCCGTCGACCTGTGCATTGACGAGGTCGGACAAAATGTCTTCCTGCGCCTGCTTGCGCCGCTCGTCCATATTGGCTTTCAGTGCATGCTGATATTCGACCACCTCGCGCTCGGTCTCGAGCTGACGTTCACGGGTCATCATGCCTGACAGCCGGTCAACAAAGGCATTGGTCCAGCGCTTGATCGTGTCGGCATCAGCGACATCGAGGCCAAGCTGTCCGGCAATCGTCTTGACCGGCATCGGAATGGCATATTCGCTGACAAATTCGCATTCGCCACGATCGATAAACCCGTCAATCAGCTCATTTGACATCGCCCGGATACTGTCTTCCAGCTTGTTCACCTTGGGCATGGAAAAGGCGAGATTGACCAGCTTGCGAAAGCGCGTGTGCCGCGGCTGGTCGGCGGTAAGCAGCGTATCGACCTGGGGCCAGCCCTGCGACTGGATAGCCTGCAGCTCCTCGTCATTGTCGAGTTCTTCCTTCGATTTCCCACCCGACAGGAGCGCGTTGAAATTGTTGGAAAAATCATCGAGTCGCCCAACCGCTTCGGAGATCAGGTCATAGTCGAGCACGATATAGGTGCCGCTGGCCTCGTCGAAGAAGACGGGGCTGTCCTTGCGTTTTTCTTCGTAAAATTCGAACGGATCAACCAGGATATCCGGCTGAAAGAGCGATTTGTTAGCGACTTCATTCATGTTTCTGTTCCCGTGAAATTAGTCAAATGACGGTGTCGGCTGGCCCTGATCATTATAGACCGGACCTTCTGCATCGACGCGATATTTGGCGCTGACCGCATTGGTCAGGCCGAATTTTCCGATATGATCGCGCATGCTGGCATAATGGACATCCTCGAAATGCTGGGCGAGTGCTTCCTCGCTGGACCATTCCTCGAACACTTCAATCCGCGCGGGATTGTGGAGGTCTGCGCACCAGCTGTAGCACAGGCAGCCCTCCTGGGTCAGGGCGCCGTCAATATAGGGCTGACCCGTCTTCAGGCATTCTTCCCGCTGGGCGGGATCCACATCAATATGGGCCGCGATCAGTATTTTTGCCATAAAGGCACTCCTCCTAAAGCTTTTGTCCACCCAGCTGGGCGACGACATTGAATATCCGTTTGCTGTACAGCCACTGGCCGTCGATCTTGACGAACTCGTCGTCATAGCGGCCACCGGCAATGCGGGGCTCGCCCTTTTCAACAAGGATTTCGTGGGTCTGGTAGCAGCCCGTAGCGGTGTCTCCGGTGATTTCCAGGCTGCCGGGAATGCCAAGAAAGCTGACCGCGTCAAACGCGCTCATCGCGCCGTTCCACAGATTGACGATATTCTCGCGCCCGACCACTTCGGTGCCCATCAGCGACCAGACCGCATCTTCGGTCCACAGCGCCCCCCAGTCATCGGGATCCTTGCGCAGCACGGCGTCGCAATAGCTGTCATGCAATTCCCGGATTGCCAGCCGGTCTTCGATCGGTCCAGAAAACATCTGTCCATCCTCTCCTTTTTATGAAGCGGATTACACGGCAAAAGCCGCCTGCTGGCAAGCTGCCATAAGTGCTAGCCATTGCCTACTACTGCGTGGGCAGGAGTGCCCATCGTCTCCGGTACCGGCCCGTACCCCGGCGCAGGCCGGCGTCCATCTCCTTTCGGTTCAGCTGTTGGCAAAATCCGAAGAAAGCGCCGTGCGAGCCGAGAGGTTTGAGCTCACCTCAATCGTTATCAATAGCGGAGATTGCAGGAGATGGACCCCGGCCTGCGCCGGGCCACAGCCTGAGCAAGCTGGTCGCCTTCCAACCACTCATAGGGTAGTCTGCTACCGGACCCTTGGTGTACTCCTGCGCAGGCAGGAGTCCATCTCTTGCCGTTTCCTCCTTGGTAATACTCGCAGGAAGGCGACACATTTACCGCTGGAACTGCGGCCGTTTGCACTGTCTCTCAAGTACGCGAAGGCGGGAGATGGACCCCGGCCTTCGCCGGGTACTGTTGGTGCGAGTCTTGGTCTAGTCTCCGCTGATCCGTTCGATGTCGGCGCCGACGGCGGCGAGTTTTTCTTCGAACCGCTCATAGCCGCGGTCGAGATGGTAGATGCGCTGGAGCCGGGTTTCGCCTTCGGCTGCCAGTCCGGCAATGGCGAGGCTCATCGACGCGCGAAGGTCGGTGGCCATAACCGGGGCGCCGGTGAGTTTCTCGACGCCGCGCACAACTGCGGTCCGGCCCTTGGTTTCAATGTCCGCGCCCATCCGGTTGAGCTCCGGCACGTGCATGTAGCGGTTCTCGAAAATCGTCTCGGTCAGTACCGATGCGCCATCGGCGAGGCAGAGCATCGCCATGAGCTGCGCCTGCATGTCTGTGGCGAGGCCTGGATAGGGCGCGGTCGACAGGGTCAGCGGCTGCAGCTTGCCGTTGGCGGCGACTTTAATGCCCTTTGCATGCGGCTCGACATGCAGGCCTGCCTGGCGCAGGGCATCAAGTGTCGCCTCCATCTCATCGGCTTTGGCCGCGAGCAGATCGACTTCACCGCCAGCAATTCCCACGGCGCAGGCATAGCTACCGGCCTCGATCCGGTCCGACATGACGCGGTAGGTGCAGCCATGCAGCCGGTCCACGCCCTCGATAATCAGCGTCGACGAACCAATGCCTTCAATCTCGGCGCCCATCGCAACCAGCATGTTGCACAGATCGACAATTTCCGGCTCGCGCGCGGCATTTCTGAGCGTGCTGGTGCCCTTGGCGAGAACCGCCGCCATCAGCGCGTTTTCGGTGGCACCGACCGACACCACCGGGAAGGTGAATTCGCCGCCTTTCAGGCCACCGTCCGGCTGCCGCGCGGTGACATAGCCGCTGGTGGTTTCGAGCTCTGCTCCCAGCGCCTCGATCGCCTTGAGATGCAGGTCAATCGGCCGGTTGCCGATCGCACAGCCGCCGGGCAGCGACACGCGGCATTCACCGGCGCGGGCAAGCAACGGACCGAGCACGAGGATCGATGCGCGCATCTTGCGGACAATGTCATAGGGCGCCTCGGTCGAGGTGATCTTGCCGGCTTTCAGCGTCATCACCCGCCCGAAATCCTCCGGCCGCGCGCCTTCGATCGTGGTTGATACGCCGAGCTGGTTGAGCAGATGCCCGAAACTGTCGACATCCGCGAGTCGCGGGAGATTGCGCAGGGTGACCGGTTCGTCGGTCAAAAGCGCGCAAGGCAGCAGGGTCAGGGCGCTGTTTTTTGCGCCGGAAATCGGAATCGTGCCGGACAGCTTGTTGCCGCCGCGTATCGAGATAATATCCATCGCGACGGTTTAGCGAAAAGCGGCGGCTGTGCAAGTATGGAAGCGGCCGCCTCCCGCGCACGAAAAACCCCGCCGCCGGCTTCCGGCAGCGGGGTCATGGTGACGAATGGATTGGTCCGTTGGACGCGGATCAGTATTTCGCCGAAAGGATCAAACCGAAGCGGCGTCCGGGACGCAGGCCGGCGATGAAGTTCCGCCGGAAGCTGTCACTGGAGTCGGCATACCGAATGATCTGGGCGACCGCGTCTTCGTCGGTCAGATTCTTGACATAGGCCTGGATCTTGAAATTGCCATTTTCAAATCCGAGACGGGCATCAGCCACAACCGAGCCGCCGGTTTCAGCCAGATTGTGAACCTGGGCAAAACTGGTGGAGACGAGATTGACATTGGCACCTGCAAAAAGTTCCCAGTCACCGCTGCCCATCGGCATCCGGTAGTCGACATCGACAAAGAACTGGTGGACTGGAGCACGCGGAATGCTTTTTCCGCTGATTGAACCAAACAGCGACTGACAGCCAGAAACGTCGGGAAACTCGTCGCCCGTGGAACAATTGACCTCATTATCGTCGGCGACGTCGTTCAGCACACCCTGGTTCTCATCAAAGCCGGACGTGAACTTGCTGTCCGCGAGAGCATAATTTGCCGTGAACGTCCAGTTGGGATGCGGCCGGCCGACCAGCTCCAGTTCCAGACCGATCACCCGGGCATCACCGGCATTGACGATGGCGGAAACCGCATTGGCAGCGGACTGGACATTCTGGGTCAGTTGATAGCCGGTAATGTCATTATAGAAAGCCGCGGCATTGAATATCAGGTCGCCACCCGCAAAGGTGTTTTTGGTACCGATCTCAAACGCATCAACTTCTTCCTCTTCATAGGAAGGCACGCCGGCATTGATGGCGGTGACGCCATTGAAACCGCCGGGCTTCTGACCCTGTGCAAAATCGGCATAGATCAGATTGTCCGGAGTTGCCTGATAATCCAGGGTGATGCGCGGTGCGAACTTGTTGAACGTTTCGCTGACACGGACAGCCGCTGGCAACGGGTCTCCCTGATCGAAATCAAATGTCGCCTGACGCACACGCTCCGACGCGTAGCGGCCTTCCACGCCCAGTGTCAGATTCTCGACAATTTCGAAACTGGCAGATCCGAAGATGGCCCAGTTGCGGATATTCTCTTCATTGCGGTCGCGCGAGTTAGGGGTTGCGGGTCCAAAAAGTGGGAACACCGTGCCACAAATCGGATTAGCCGCACACAGGGCCTGCTCGTTACCAAAGGCGGCACCAAAGCTTGCACCGGCGCGTGCTGCGGCATCCGCAGGTACAACCCGGATATCCTGACTGGTCAGATCCTGGTCGAAATAATAGCCGCCAATCAGGAAATCAAACCGGTCACCATCATAGGCCAGGCGGAGTTCCTGGGACCAGTCTTCGGCCAGTGAATCATTTGAGAAGGAAAAGTCGACCGTCGTGCCGACAAAGCCGAACGGGAAAATCGGTCCAGCCGGGCCAAAGCCGATCGGCGCGCCGGCCGGGAATCTTGCGAAGACGGCGGTTTCAAAACTGGTCGGTGAATAGTCACCGTCCGTGTTCAGGATTTCCCGCCGATAGTTATAGCCGGTCAGCGATGTCAGGGTGACCTGGTCGGAAACCTCGTAATCCATCCGGAAGGCCGCGTTGAAGGTCTTGGCTTCCAGACCGACATCTTCCGCATTGACGAACTGCCGGGTATAATCGGTATTGATCGCCTGTGGCTGGATCGTTCCGCAGAAATAGCGTCCCCCGCCGCCGTAGAGAGCGCCATTGTCGAACAGACAGTTATTGGCACTGGTATCTTGCGCAAAAATGGCGGGCTGGCCATCATCTGTGCGGTTATAATAAGTTCTCAGCGAAGCGGTAAATGGCCCGTCATCGTCATATTGCAGGGCACCTGAGAAGGAATAGGATGACTGCTCGCCGACTTTGTTGCCGTCAAACAGGTTGGTATATTCGCCGCCAAAATCATACCAGCGTCCGGAAACGGCAGCGCTGAGCGAGTCGGTGATCGGGCCGCGAAGGCCACCGGTGATTTCATAGCGGTCATTCTCGCTGATATCGACGGTGATATTGCCCTCAGCGGTATCCGCGGGGCCCTTCGAGATGATGTTGATCGCGCCCGAATAGGTATTTCTTCCGTAGAGGGCGCTCTGCGGCCCTTTGACGACTTCGATGCGCTGGATATTGTCGACATTATAATCACCGATCGATCCGCTGAAATAGATGCCGTCGATAAACACGGCGACACCTGAATCGCCCAGGATATTGGCTTGTCCGCGAATGACCGGCCGATTGGAATCGCGGCCGAAGCTGTCGTCAAATGTCAGCCCGGCGGTGAGGCGGGAGATATCGGCGACACTGTCCAGCGCCAGGTCTTCGATGCTGTCGGATGTGACAACAGCAATGGTCGAGGGCACTTCCTGGAGGTTTTCCGAGACTTTCCTTGCAGTGACGATGATGACATTGTCGTCGGACGCACCATCAGACGTATCCTGTGCAAAAACCGGTGTGCTTCCCATCACGGTCGCGGCCAAAAGCGATGCCTTGAGCAAAATTTTCATAGCTGATTTCTCCCTCGATGGGCACAACCCCTGCCCATTCTCCTACAACTGGTTCCCAATAATCAGAGAATTTGTCCAGACAAATTTTCCTGTTTGCCGAAATCGACCGAAAAAACGTTGCAGAAATATCACAAAACGGGATGGGCAGATCCCAAAAGAAAAGCCGCCAAAGCGGCGGCTTTCCAAAGTTTATCGAACCCTGGCTTGTCGGGACTGTATTTCTAGCGGAACGTGAAGTTTGCCCGGACACCAAATTGCCGCTTGTCGCGCAGACCGACCCTTGCGCCTTCGCGCGTAAAGTCAAAGAAGCCGCCCGGCAATGTCCGCGTCCCAAAACTGGTGTCGGCAAAGTTCTGGGCGGTTGTTGGCGCGTCCTCGTTGAACAGATTGGTCACAAAGAACTCCAGACCGTAATTCTCGCCGCGCAATCCGAGCCGGACATTGACGTCGGTTGCTTCTTCAACCTGTGCAACATTGGCATTGCTGATGAAATATTCTCCGGTGAAAAACACGTCGGTGCGCAGGAACCAGCTGTCAAATCCGGGTATGGCGTTGAAACTGTCTTCATAAGTCGCGCCCAGAGACCAGGTAATCGGCGGGAAACGCGCGGCCTCTTGCCCCGACACATCGGCGGCCGGACCGAAAATATCACCAAAGTCGCCGGTTCCGCCATCAGCCGGGAAAGAGGAAATGGTGGAATCGATATAGGCGAATGACCCTTGCACCGAAAGGTTCTCGCTGACGTTGAACACGGCATCAATCTCGATCCCGTAGATATCACTGGTGGCACCGTTCGACGTGAAATTGACCGTACGATCCGGGTTGGGCGCATTCGGGCTGGTATCAACAACCGTCTCAATCGACGTGAAAATCTCGTCACTTCTTTCCATGTAGAAAGCTGCGACATTAAAAGCAAAAATCCCGTCCGGATGTTGCTGTTTCCAGCCCAGCTCGTAATTGGTCAGCTGTTCTTCGCCAAATATGGTGTTGGCTTCCGGTGCCTTCGCGGCCAGTTCCGCCAGCTGTACGGCATCGAGTTCCGCGATCTGCGGGTTGAAGCCACCTGGCAGGTTGCCTTCGCTGTATGTTGCGTAAAGCGTTGTAAGGTCCGAAGGCTGGAAACGCACCGTTACACGTGGGAGGAAACTGTCGATTTTCGCCGGAGAAATGGGTGTGGCGAGCCCGGCATTGACATCGCCCGCGCTGATTTCATCTTCCTGATAGCGGCCCTCAAGGGTGATCGAGAGCTGGTCCGTGAACTGATAGTCCACTGACCCGAAGAAGCCGAGCGTTTTGGCACCCGACGCAAATGGATCTGACCGGAAGATGTCGCCGAAGAAAATGGGTGCCCCGAAAAAGTTGGCTACACCACCCAGTTCGGCAATGTCGATTTCCACGTAGCTCGCTCCGACCGAGACATTCAGGTTGTCGTCGAGAAAGGATCCCGACAGCCGGCCTTCAACCGTGTAATCTTCGGTTTCGCGGGCTGTGAAGCCGGTAAAGGACAGATCGGGTGTGGTGTCAAAGTCGGCGAAGAAACCAAAATTTTCCTTGTTATATCCGCCGAGAAAACTGAACTCGATATTGTCCGTTAGGTCGACACTGCCGGCTGCGCTCAGGCGCAGCGCATCGAGGTTCAACCCAAAGCCATCGACCGTTGTCGGGTTATATTTGAAGTCGAATATCGCGTCGGTCGGATCAGAGCGACCATCGTTCAGGAACCCAAGAAATGCCTGAATATCGCCAGCCGATGAGTTCAGACCGATTTCACCTGCGGTTGGCATCGTGATCCGCCCGCGAAAAACGGACTCCGTGCGAGTGCCATCGTTCGGGGCGGGCTGGACACCATCATTCAGGTCGACCGTCCCGTCCGGATTGAGCAGAAAGCCTCCAAAATTATGGAAGGCAGTGCCAAAGGATGCCACCGCTGCTGCAGTGCCGTCCTCTATCTCCTGATAGGATCCGCGGAGCTTCAGGCGAAATCCGTCGCTGGGTTCGATCAGCAGCGAGCCGCTGATCGTCCATTGCTGCTCATCACCCAGTCGCTGGCCAGGCACAGCGACATTCGCGAAATGTCCTTGCTTGTCACTATAGTTGCCGCTCAGGCGAAAGGACAAGCCGTCCATGATCGGCCCTTCGACACCGGCCGCCACGCGATACTCGTCCCGTGTTGCGACGGTGCCATCCAGATCGACACGAAATTCGTCACTGGGATCTTTGGTGACATAGTTGATGGCACCGGCAAAAGTGTTCCGGCCGAACAGCGCAGACTGCGGGCCCTTGATGACTTCCACGCGCTGCAGTTCGTTCACCCCGATGGTTTCGATTCCACCGCTCAGATACACGCCGTCGAGAAACACCGTGGCGGTTTGCTGCAGCGGATTTCCGCTGAGCACCGAGATGCCGCGAAACCGTGGCGTGCTGTTGATACGGGCGAAGCCGTTTGTATTCTGGCCCCCTGCTTCGACAAAAGCGCCCGGAGTGACTTTGGTGACCTCCGTAATATCAGTAAAGCCGCCCTGTTGCAGCTCGACCTCTCCCACCACCGAGACCGCAAGCGGCGCATCAAGAAGCGTTTCCTCCTTCTTCCGGGCGGTCACGATGATCACGTTCGAGTCATCATTCTCGGCGCCGCCAGCGTCATCCTGCGCGAAAGCGGGCATGCTGGTCATCACCGTGGCCGACATGAGCACAAGTTTCAGCGTCAATTTCATTATATTCTCCCTGAAGAAATTTGTCCGGACAACTATGCAAACAATTCTCATCAGCAATTGAATTTGTCCAGACAAATTATTTTATTATCTGAGAACGCAGCCAAAATGTTGCTAAAATACAACTGTTGCGGGTGACGGGCGCGGAATATTGCGCCGTGCTCGCCTCGCACAGCGTTCTCGCGCGTTTTTCAGATAATCGGTTCGGCTATCAGTCTCTCAGCAGACCCAGTGCGTCATAGGCCGCCTCGATCGTGGGTTGAGCCAGGGTTCGGGCCCGATCTCCGCCATCCTGCAACAGATCGTCTATGGCGGACTTGTCCTGACGCAGTTGCTCAAACCGCATGCGAATGGGAGAGAGTTTTGCCACAGCAAGGTCAGCCAGGGCCGGTTTGAAGTCTCCGAAACCCTTGCCGGCAAATTCCGCCAGCACTTTCTCGCCGGTGGTATCTGCCAGCGCCGCATAGATTCCCACCAGGTTGCCGGCCTCCGAACGACCGTCCAGCTCGTCCAGTGTCTCGGGCAGCGGTTCCGGATCCGTTCGGGCCTTGCGAATCTTTTTCGCGATGGTGTCGTCATCGTCGGTCATGTTGATCCGGCTGAGGTCCGAAGGATCGGATTTCGACATCTTGGCATTGCCATCGCGCAGCGACATGACCCGGGCGGCGGTTTTGCCGATAAACGGTTCGGGCAAAGTGAAAATCTCCTTGCCCGTTTCGTTGTTGAATTTCGCGGCAATATCCCGGGCGAGTTCGAGATGCTGCTTCTGATCTTCCCCGACCGGCACATGGGTGGCCTGATAGAGCAGGATATCCGCGGCCTGGAGCACCGGGTAGGTAAACAGCGCGACCGAAGCGCCCTCGCGATTCTTGCCCGACTTCTCCTTGAACTGCGTCATCCGGTTGAGCCAGCCCATGCGCGCGGTCCCGTTGAGCAGCCACTGCAATTCGGCATGGGCGGATACACGGGCCTGATTGAACAGCGCGGAACGTTCGGGATCGATCCCGCAAGCGATCAGAGCCGCCGCCATTTCGCGGGTATTGGCTGCGAGCTCGGCCGGATCATGGGGCATCGAAATCGCGTGCAGGTCAACAATGAAATAGAGGCATTCGCTCTCGTCCTGCATTTTGACCCAGTTTTTGATGGCACCCAGATAATTGCCGAGGTGGAGATTGCCCGTCGGCTGAATGCCGGAAACCGTACGCATGTTCATTGTCCTTCTTCAGCAGCCTCTTCGGCCGCCTTTTTCTTTGTCAGCATCATGATTTTCTCGCGATCAACCGCGCCGGTGATCCACGCGAGAGCCGCATAGACCAGACCGCCAGCGCTGACCAGTGCGGCAACCGATCCGGCCCTTTGCCAGATATTGCCGCCATAGAGATGGTCACCCAGCGGCTGGGCATAGTAGAGCATTGCCGCCATTCCGGCCGCCGAAAGCGTGATCCGCACAATCCGCCCCAGCAGCGCCAGTTCC
>JBCBZY010000123.1:0-7913 GCA_039815115.1 Pseudomonadota bacterium
ATCGAAGATTGATCTTTTCGGGCGCCGCATGGCATAGCCCGGTCAAGCCATTTGAATGGCCGTAAAATAAGGACTCAAAAATGGACGCACGTGGTGGAATTGGCGGCTCTCTGGCCGGAGTTGACGTGATTGAGGAAATCAATCGTCTGCGCAAGGAACGCAACGCGATCATCCTCGCCCATTATTACCAGAAACCCGAAATCCAGGATATCGCCGATTTTGTCGGTGACAGTCTGGAACTGTCGCGCAAGGCGGCAGAAACCGACGCCGATGTGATCGCCTTTTGCGGCGTGAAATTCATGGCGGAAACGGCCAAAATCCTGTCGCCAGAGAAAATCGTTGTATTACCGGATCTTGATGCGGGTTGTTCGCTCGAAGACTCCTGCCCGCCAGACAAGTTCAAGGCGTTTCGCGAAGAGCATCCGGACCATATCGCGCTCACCTACATCAATTGCTCGGCCGAGGTGAAGGCACTTAGCGACATCATTGTCACCAGCTCGTCGGCGGAACATATCCTGAAACAGATCCCGCTCGACCAGAAAGTGATCTTTGGTCCCGACAAGCATCTCGGCGGCTATATCGCGCGCCAGACCGGCCGCGACATGCTGCTCTGGCCCGGTGTGTGCATTGTCCACGAGGCGTTTAGCGAGACCGAGCTCATCAAGCTGAAACAGCAGCATCCCGATGCCCCGGTGGCGGCCCATCCCGAATGTCCCGCCTATATTGTCGATCATGCCGACATGGTCGGCTCGACCAGCGCGATCCTGAAATATGCGAAGGAATTTGAAGGCGACACCATCATCATCGCCACCGAACCGCATATCATCCACCAGATGGAAAAGGCGGTCCCGGAAAAGAACTTCATCGGCGCGCCCGGTGCGGACGGCAACTGCAACTGCAATATCTGCCCCTATATGGCGCTGAACACGATGGAGAAGCTCTACGTGGCGTTGCGTGATCTGGAACCCCGGATCGAAATGGACGAAGAGCTGCGCCTGCAGGCCAAGAAGAGCCTCGACAAAATGCTCGAAATGGCCAGCGCGACCGTCGGGCAGGGCGATCTGGGACCGACCGACCTGGCGCATGAGGGGTAGGGCCCGGAGCATATCAGGCCAGCCTCTGGCGGCATGACTTTGGTTCGCCCTTGCTGTCATTTCGTTCCTCCAGCCGACATGGAAGAGGGAATTAGTTGCGGGGGCTTGTGAAAAACATCTTCACCGACAGCAATGGAAGACTTCACCGCCTCTGGCGTTTGCCGCTGTTCGCCATATCGCTGCTGGTTGTTTTGAGTCCGCTTTTTCTGGTTTCCCCGCAATGGCTGCAACTGGCGCTGGCAGTTATCCTTCTGACCGTGTTTTTGAAGCTCTGGGCCGCGAAAATTGAACAGAAAACACCGGGCGATTACGGGATAAGTGGCGGCACATCGTTCGGCATTGAATTCCTTTTTGGTCTGGCCGTTGGCGGTTTGGTGATCGGGTTGATTTTTGCGGCCTCGGTGTCCTGGAGCACGCCGGATCCAATCGTGATTAATATGACTGCCATCGATGGCGCGTTCTGGATGTTTTTGTTCAGAATGCTGCTCGTTGCCTACTGGGAAGAACTCATTTTCCGGGGCTTTCTCCTGACCAGTTTCCGGGACTATTTTGCGACAAAAATGAGCGGAAAATCCAGCATGGCAATTGCTGTGCTGCTTTCATCTTTGCTTTTTGCGCTCGTACATGGCGCAACTGACAATTTCCCCTGGGCTGCTTTCTCCATATTGACCTTGAACGGAGCGATCTGGTGCTTGCCCGTCATCCTTACCAGCCGGCTCGGCATGTCGATCGGCTTGCATGCGGCGTGGAATTTCGCGCAAACCAAAATATTCGGATTTTCCATGAGCGGCAATCAGTCTGCGTCCTCACTATTCTCGGCTGAGCTGACCGGACCAGATTACTGGACCGGGGGCGCATATGGGCCGGAAGCAGGCCTGTCCGGCATTGTTGCTCTTGTGGTGACCGGAATTCTTGTTCTGGCCTGTCACCGCGCCTTCCTTCGGCGGCGGAACGACAGTTGACTGGCAGGCCCATTCCAACGCTTGCCGAGCCGAGAATAGCAGCTTTCTAAATGGTTTGGTTGGCGCTAGATGTGAGCCATGACCTTCACGCTCGACCGCTTCGACCTCGATGCCTTTGTGCAATCCACGCTCGCCGAAGATCTCGGCCCCACAGGTCGCGATGTCACTTCTGAGGCAGTTATCCCGGCCGATGCCGTCTTCACCGGTGTCATGGACAGCCGCCATGAAGCCGTGATCGCCGGGCTGCCGATTGCAGAGGCATTTTTCCGGGCACTGGATCCGGATGTCGAGATCGAAATTCTCGCCGACGAAGGCGAAGCCGTCGAGGCGGGCGCCGATATCATGCGTTTAAAGGGCAAGGGCCGCGCGATGCTCACCGCCGAGCGCAGCGCACTCAACACGGTGCAGCATCTCACCGGGATTGCCAGCATGACCGCCCAATATGTCCGCAAGATCCAGGGTACCGGCTGCACTTTGCTCGATACACGCAAGACCATTCCCGGCCTGCGGGTGCTGGAAAAATATGCGACGCGAATGGGCGGAGCGCAGAACCATCGCATGGGCCTGTGGGACGCGGCAATGATCAAGGATAATCATGTCGCGGTTGCCGGCGATATTGGCGAGGCCGTCCGCCGCGCGGTTGCCGCGAAGATCGAAACCATCATCGTTGAGGTCGACCGGGTCGACCAGATCGAGCCCGCTCTGGCCGCTGGTGGCACCCATTTGCTGCTCGACAATATGGACCCGGCCACGTTGCGCGGGGCGGTAACCCTGATCGGGGACCGCGCGGCGACCGAGGCGAGTGGGGGGATCAATCTGGAGACGATCCGGGACAAGGCGGAAACCGGCGTGGATTTCATCTCAGTCGGCCGATTGACACAATCGGCACCGGCGGCAGATATCGGCCTCGACTTTGCGCAGGTGTGATATCAGGCTTGTCGTATGATGAAGCTGGCCCGACCAAAATCGATTATCTGGTTTGAAAGACTGATCTGGATGAGCTTCGCCTTTTTTTTGGCCGATGGACTTGTTGCAATCTATGAAGGCTCTGACGAATATTGGTTTTTTATCATCGGTGAAACATTTGTTGTGTTTCTAATCTGGTACCTGATCGTAGTAAAAACCAAAGAATGGGTATGCTGGTTGTACTTGATTCTGACCGGTGTTTCTGTGGCGCTCATGGTGTTTGAAATGGCACACGCTCAGTCGTTGTTAGTCTACACCAATTTGTCTCTCGCCTATATTGTGTCGGCATTGGCAGCAGCGGTGTTCCTTTTCCGAGCGGATTCAGTGATCTGGTTTGCTGAGCAAAACCGATTGGGACAGTCTTAGTGTTTTGGAGAACTTGCTCCTGTGTGCTTCTAGTAACCGGAAGTGCCGCAATTTTGCCTTCCCTAGCCCACGCCCAGGCCTATCAGTGCCGTGCCCCCTCGATCCTCCAGCCCGCCCCACCGGTATCCAAACCCGCCAGCGAACCGCGCCGCAATGCGCCGGTCTCCGCCCATACACTAGCGCTCAGCTGGTCGCCGGAATTTTGCCGGACGCGCAAGGACAGTTCTCGCCACAAGACCCAGTGCAGCGGCGACGATGGCAGTTTCGGGTTCATTCTCCACGGTCTCTGGCCGGACGCGCAGGGATCGACCTATCCGCAATGGTGCCGCGCCACACGTGCCTTGCCTCCGGTGGCGACACGGCGGAATTTCTGCATGATGCCCGACACGCGGCTGATGGCGCGGCAATGGGCCAAGCATGGCAGCTGCATGGCCCGGCGGCCAGAAACCTATTTCCGGATTTCGCGGATCATGTTCGGAGCTGTCCGGTTTCCCGATATGGACAGACTGTCACGAAAGCCACTGACAGCGGGCGCTTTCCGCACCGCCTTTGCGGCGGCGAATGACGGTCTGACCAGCGAAATGATTCGCCTGAAAATCAATCGACGTGGCTGGTTGCAGGAAGTGCGGCTTTGTCTTGCGGAGAATTTTCGTCCCGCCCGCTGCCCCGCGCGGATGCGCCGAGCGGGTGACAATAGCGAGGTGAAAATCTGGCGGGGTGCCTGACGCTCGCCGGCCGGCGTTCAGGGTTGTTTGTCTGACCCGAACAGGGCCGGATCATTGTCGATCGTCCGCGTGCCGGGATGATGTTTGTCGAGATGCTTGCGAATGATCT
This sequence comes from Pseudomonadota bacterium, assembly GCA_039815115.1. Taxonomy (GTDB): domain Bacteria; phylum Pseudomonadota; class Alphaproteobacteria; order Sphingomonadales; family Sphingomonadaceae; genus Parasphingorhabdus. The sequence goes on from JBCBZY010000123.1 coordinate 4,223, forward strand.
TGAGATTGCGGGTATTGGACCGCCATAAAAAGTCGAAAAGGTCACCGGCGAGCGGAACCGCGCCCAGAGCGGTATCGATGCCGACATTCGCTGCCATGCGGGATAATTGCCATTTGGACATGCCCAGGTTGCGGGCTTCCCAGACGATATAGCCACCCATCAGTGCCGTTGCGATATCTCCGACCACGGGAATGAGGCCGACCAGGGAATCCAGTCCGACAGGGCGATTAATGCCGGGAATCACAAAAACGCGTTCCAGCACCTTTTCCATCGCCTCGACACGCTGGCGAACGGCCTGCGGGTCCCGGCTGACGTCCGGTAACTGCTCTGCAAGGCGCTTTAACTGCTCTTCGGAGATGGCCAATTTCGGTCCTCCCTGTGCTATATTACTCATACACCTATGATATAGGGATGCCGACCAGCATATTCAATGGATGCCATCCCCGGGGATTGACCGCAAACCCGCGCTGATCGGGCCTTGCGATCGACCAGCGGACCGGCGTTCCCAGCGGAATATAGTTATAATGATTCACCAGCATCTGCTCGGCTTCGGCATAGAGCCGGGCCTTGATTTCCAGATTGGTGGCCGCATCGGCATCCGCGATTTTGGCATCTGCATCGTTCAGGCACACCGCCGTCACATCGCAGGTCAGTTGCGTCAGGAACCATTGCGGACTGTCATAGGGTGTAATTTCATCAATCAGGCGTACATCCGCTGCCTTGTCGAGACCGACTTTTTGGGCATCGAGACCCACTCGGCGCAGATCAGCCCGAACGCGCAGGAACAATATGTCCGCTCCCGCCGCGTCTGGCAGGCCGATGACCAGCGGCGGAATGAAACCGTCGGAGGCTTTCCATCTTGTCACCATGGTTCGGGCAAATTCGATGCGATCCTGCATCGTCATGGTAACCCAGTCCGGGCGGGTGTTGATGCCTTCCACATCCAGCGCCTCGGGAATGATTTTCTGACGGCTCTTCCAGGCGGTCACATTGGGGAAGGAGGTCAGCAATGCCGGTCGATCGATGGCCATGGAGAGAATTTCCCGATTGTCGGGTATCGCCCAGAAACCATCGGCGCGGACAAAACGCAGCCCGAAAAGGCCGGCTACCGGATCCAGTCGCAGATTGTTGGTATTGAGTCCTGAAGCATCAATCAGCGGAAGATGATGGAACTTGCCGTTGAGCACGACATCGATATGCCCGGCATCAAACCGGGCAATCGCGCGAGCCGCACTCTCGCTGCGCAACCAGACACGTCGCGGATCATCCTCCAGCGAAATCTCGTCCGCATCTTGTTCTTCATCTGGATCTTCTTCCGGTTGCAGCAATGGGCCCAGCAGAAACACCGGCTCGGTTGAAACTTCGACCATCGGACCCGCGCCATGACCCGCGCGGAACAGGCCCAGTTCCGGCTGGGCGAGCAGCTGGAGAAAATTGGGTTGGGGCGAGTCGAGCCGGATTTCGATTACCCGGCCAGTCATGGACACGATCTCATCGACAACTCTCAGCTCACGTCCAAGGCGGCTGACGCGCAGTTCGTCAATGCGTTCCCTGAGCAACGTCGCAATCCGTTCGGCTGTAATCTGCCGTCCATCATTCCATCGCGCTTCATGGAGACGGAATATGTAGCTGAGGCCGTCGTCGGTGACGATCCAGCGGGCTGCGATGGACGGAACGATCCGGCCCCGTTCATCCAGACCGATCAGACCTTTGGCAACTGCCATCCGTGCGGTTGCGGAGGCATGATCCAGATTGATCCCGATAGGATTGATTGTCCCGCCACTTTCGGAAATCACCGTCACACGCGCACGGTCCTCATCGCCGGCAAAGCTGCAAGATGCCAGCAACAGGCCCGCAATGGCGGCACCGGCCAAGGAAGCCAATCGGGATGATCTCCGGATTTTCATGGCGTCCTTATACGCAAAGTCCGGCTGGGATGAACATTGGAAATATTATCTTCCCAACCTTCAATCCGCGGCCCAACCAAAGAGCGTGTTACGTAGAAATACAGCGGCAGGATCGGCATGTCCTCCGTCAGCATTTGGTTGGCCCGGTCAAACAATTGCTGGCGTTTTTCGGCATCCGCACTTTGCAGGGCATCTGCGATGAGCTTGTCATAGGCGGGATTGTCATATCCGGAATAGTTCCCCGACCCGTTTGCGGGCTGATGCACCGTCAGAAAATTTTCAGGGACCGGGATATCGGCAATCCAGCCGGATCGGGCAAGGGCGAAGTCATGCTGACGCAAGGCGGCAAAATGCAGAGCGGCCTCGCTATTGAACAGGCTGGCGCGTACATGAAGCGGCTGCCACATGGCGGCCAGCGCAACAGACACGCGGCGGTGCTCTGCAGAACTGTTGAAACGCATTTCAAACGTCAGGGGATTATCTTTGTCATATCCGGCTTCCCGCAACAGCCTGTTCGCTTCCCGCAAACGTTCTTCCCGTGACCAGGAGGCCCATTGCGGCCGATATGCGATTGTGCCGTTCAACCGCGGTGGCAGCACGCTCCAGGATGGAATATTGCCGACAGCCATGACCGTCGCGGCGATCCATTGCCGTTCCACGGCCATCGACAGGGCAATTCTGACCCGTCGATCATCAAATGGCGGTTTGCGGGTATTGAACGCGTAATAATAGCTGCCGAGATAGGGCGTGCTCCGTGCGAGACCGGGGTGATTTTCATCGAGCCACTGATGGCGGCTGACCGGGTAATCGGATGCGATATCCGCTCCGCCAGCGAGGACAAGCCGCATCCCCGAAAGACTGTCGTCCATCGGCTTCCAGACAATGTTCCGGGTGATCCCGCTATTGTCATGCCAGTTCGGATTGCGCTCCAGGCGCAAATGGTTGTTGAGAAGCCATCGGGTCAGCCGATACGGACCACTGGTGACCATTGGACGGTCTGCCGTCCATCCGTCTCCCGCTTCCTTGATGCGGTGCAGCGGAATGGTCGACAAAGCCGGATGTGCAAGGAGTGTTGGCAAAGCGGGTGAAGGCGATTTCAGCCGGATTTCCACATCCTGGTCGCTGAGCGCCGTGATCGCGGAAATATTGTCAAACAGCGCCTTGGCTGGAGCCGCGGTATCTTCTGACCTCAGTCTGTTCAAAATCGCGGGAAAGAGCTGGGTGTCGATCGGTGTTGCATCCGAAAATGTCCGACCTTGTTTCAATTCGAAAACCCATTGCAGGCCATCGGGAGAAACAGTCCAGCTCTTGGCGAGCCCGGGCTCTGCCTCGCCCCGGCCATTAAGGCGGGTCAGTCCCTCAAACTGGTCAGCTGCCACCCGCAGCGACGAAAGATCGGAAACGGCCTGTGGGTCGAGGCCCTTGATTTCCGAATCGGACAAGCGGACGATCTGCTCTGGCCCTGGCGAAACACCATCATCGGTAGCCTTGTCGCAAGCGGTAAGGGCAATCATCAGGCTGAACAGAAAAATCAGACGCATGCGCGAACCGTAGATGTTTTTGCTGGATCAAGGAACAGTTACTCTTATGCTGCCGGGACAAATGGAGAAGGAATAATGGCCGGTTTGCAATATGATATTGGTTCAATAGGCGGCTCGACCGGGCAGGCCATCATTGATCTTCTGCCCGAGATTTCGGCGCGGGCTGAAGAAATCGAGCAATCCCGGCAGCTCCCCGCTGATCTGGCCCAAAAAATGGCAGAAGCGGGCGCCTATAACCTGTCA
>JBCBZY010000288.1:0-3783 GCA_039815115.1 Pseudomonadota bacterium
GCCATTTCGATCGACCGATCAATATCATGCGCCAGTTTTTTGGCCTTGGGCTGCTGCGCGCCGATTTCTTCGTCTAGTGCAGAGGTGAACAGTCTGGCGGCATTCAAGGGCTGCACAAGGTCGTGACTAGCCGCTGCCAGAAACCGGGTCTTGGACTGTGTGGCCTTTTCCAGCGCACTATTCGCATCTGTCAGCTGTTTGGTGCGTTCCTCGACCTTGGCCTCCAGCGCCTGTTCTGACCGTCTGTCCGCGGTGATATCGGTATAGCTCGTGACATAGCCGCCGGTCGGCGTCGGATTGCCCGATATTCGTAATATTCGGCCATCTGCCTGTTCGCGCTCTTGCGCGTGTTTTCGGCCTGCGCGCATATGATCAAGCCTTTTGGCCACCGCCAGAGAAACCTGATCCTGCGCCATGCCGTTGCGACGCAGATTATATCCTATCAGGTCCGATATGGGGCGGCCAATGGTCACCAGATCACCCGGCAATACAAACATGTCAACATAGCGGCTGTTCCACGCAACCAGCTGCATATCATTGTCCACGACCGCGACGCCCTGATCAATATTCTCAATCGCCGTTTGCAGCAATTCGCCGCTAAACTGCAGGCGCTGAGAGGTTTCATCAAACATCGCAACCACCTGTTCCAGCGGTATCGGATCCCCTTCCATTGTCGAACCGATAATCGCCCGGGCAGAAGAGGCACCGAGCACACCGGAAAGTTGTCGTTCGACCATTTCAATCAGGCCATTATCGGCTGGATCCAGATCAGAGTAAGTCCGCCCCATCTGATGTCCCAGATGCTGCATGGCCGTCCGGCTGCGTTCGTCGCCAACGAATTGACGGAGTAGCAAGCGGTAATCTGCCACGCGCATTTTCGCCGGTGCTCGGCTACCATCTGCGGACCGATATTCCATCCTTACGAAAGCGGCCGATTGCGCCTTGTCGATAATATTCGCCTGACTGTTGAGAGAGAACAGAATGTAGGCGGCAATGTTGAGGGCCAGACTGATGATGACCGCCGACACCAACCTGTCCTCGGCAATCTGGACAATCGGATCGGCATCCAGATAGGTCGGCACAATCAGCAACGCGAGCCATGCCGCAAAACCCAGTATCAGTCCGGCGATCATACCGATCCGGTTGCCCTTCCCCCAAAATAATCCGCCAATCAACCCGGGCGCGAATTGCGAAACAGCGGCAAAGGAAACAGTGCCCAGTCCGGCAAGCGTCGACGCACTGCTGATCGTACGATAGTAGAGATAGGCAAAGAACAGCAGCCCGATTATGGTCAGGCGGCGGATCCACAGCAATGACTGGCCGAGCGCCGCATGATTGGTCTTGCGGCGATAGAATAGCGGGACAATCAGGTCATTGGTGATCATGCCTGATAGCGCGACGGTTGTCACAATCACCATGCCGGTCGCGGCAGAAAAACCGCCGATAAACACAAATATGGCAAGCCAGTCTGCACCAGTGCTCAGCGGCAGCGCCAGCATCAGCATATCCGGGCTTGTTTGACCGCTGGAAAGGAGAGATGTGCCCGCTACGGTGATCGGGAAAACCACGAGCGCAATGAGAACAAGATAAGCCGGAAACACATATCGCATCAAACGATCCGGCCTGTCTGTCTTTCTGCGCTTCGACAATGGTCATGTGAAACTGACGCGGCAAACAGAGGGCCGCGCAGGCGGAGATCAGGGTCAGGACAACAAAACGGTTGTCAAATTGATCGGTATAGAAAATCTCCCTGAAACCGCTCGCAGCGTCCGTTTGCACGGTGTCATTCCCGGCGAACAGAAACAGTGCAAACAGAGCGACCGCCAGCAGGGCGAGCATCTTCACAATCGCTTCGACGGCGATGGTCAAAACCATGCCGCGATTATGCTGCGTCAGATCGATCTGGCGCGCGCCGAATAATATCGAGAATAGCGCCATAATGGCTGCGACACCCAGTACAACATCGTCGGGATTTACCGCTGCACCAATATCCGGCGACAAGGCAAACAGGGTCTGGCCAACAGATTTCAGCTGCAGCGCGACATAGGGCAGAAGGCCCACAGTGGCGATGATCGTAACCAGCGCGGCCACGGCCCCGCTTTTCCCGTAACGCGTGGAGAGAAAGTCCGCGATTGATGTGCTGTGATGCGATTTGCCGAGCTGCAACGTTCGGGCGACGATGCCGTAGCCCAGCGTGAACAGCAATATCGGGCCAAGATAAATGGGCAGGAAATGCCATCCACTGGAAAGGGCTGTTCCGACCGCGCCATAAAATGTCCAGCTGGTGCAATAGACCGCCAGTGACAATCCATAGATCCAGGATTTTGCCCGCGGCGCAAGGGAGATACGACCGCCATCACCCCTTAACGCCAGCCAGAACAGGCCGACGGAATAGAGCACCGAAACGGCCAGCGCGATCCACAAGATCATAATTCTCTCCTGCGCCGTTTAAAGCAAATAAAAAGGGCGACGCCAAGCGCCGCCCTTTTCCTCTCGGGAGGGGAGAAGATCACCGGAGAGTATCAATGCGCCGCCGCATCCCCTGCCCCGCGCGGCACGCGGATCGAGTCGATCAACTTACGCACTTCAACAGGCGGTGAATCCGTCATCTTCGACACGGCGATCGCAATGATGAAGTTGAGGATCATCCCGACCACACCAATGCCTTCCGGTGAGATGCCGAACAGCCAGTTTGCCGCGATATTGGCATCCGGTGCGACCAGCTTGAAATAGGCGATATAGCTGAAGGTGAACACCAGTCCGGTTACCATACCGGCAATCGCGCCTTCCTTGTTCATCGACTTGGAGAAGATGCCCATGAAAATGGCAGGGAACAAGGACGCGGCTGCCAGACCGAAGGCAAAGGCAACCACCTGCGCCACCCATCCCGGAGGATAGATGCCGAGATAGCCCGCAACGACAATCGCCGCCGTCGCCGCGATCCTTGCCGCCAGCAATTCGCCCTTTTCGGTAATTTGCGGGCGGAAGGTGCTCTTCAGCAAGTCATGGCTGATCGATGAAGAGATCACCAGCAGCAGGCCCGCCGCCGTGGACAATGCCGCTGCCAGACCACCAGCCGCCACCAGCGCAATCACCCAGCCAGGCAGGTTGGCAATTTCCGGATTGGCGAGCACCATGATGTCACGGTCAACATAGACTTCGTTGGTGCTGTCCTCATTCGGAGGATTGGTCACCATCCGCTGTCCTGCAGTACCGGTTGTGTCGGCATAGGATGGACTACCTTTGAAGGCATCGCCGCTGCTCAATTGCATAACGCCGTCGTCATTCTTGTCATAGAAAGCAATCAGGTCATTATTTTCCCAGTTTTTGAACCAGGCGGGCGCCTTGGCATATTCCGTCTGGTCAACCGTTTCGATGAAGTTGATCCGAGCAAAAGCGCCAACCGCAGGAGCCGTGGTGTAGAGCAAGGCGATAAAGATCAGCGCCCAGCCAGCCGACTTGCGGGCGTCCGAAGCCTTGGGAACGGTGAAGAAGCGCACGATCACATGCGGCAACCCCGCCGTGCCGACCATCAATGCCGCGGTAATGCAGAACACATCGATCATCGATTTGGACCCGTCCGTATAGGCGCCAAAGCCCATATCCTGCAGCACCAGATCAAGCTTTTGCAGCACATAAAGACCGGTCCCGTCATTCACCGTAGAGCCCAACCCGATTTGCGGGATCGGGTTGCCGGTAACAAGGAAGCTGATGAAAAAGGCCGGCACCATATAAGCGAAGATCAGCACACAATATTGCGCGACCTGCGTATAGGTAATGCCC
>JBCBZY010000120.1:0-7998 GCA_039815115.1 Pseudomonadota bacterium
CAGCAAATCGGGCAGGCCCTCATAGAGCGGCTCATGTACATGGCCGGCCTGACGCATTTCGAAAAAGCCTTCCTTGTAGCTGTTGGTCACCTCCTCAATCAGCCGCTCGTCATCCTGCTCTGGCAGGAGCCGCCGCACCGCTTCCTGCAAGCTGAGCCCCACAATCCGGCGAATCAGATGACGGTCAGGTGGCGGCAGATCGTGTTTTTCAAAGGCTTGCTCCATCGACAGACAGATATTCGCCTGGCTGTCGACCATGGTGCCGTCGCAGTCAAAGAGAGCCAGCTTGTTCATTTCGGCGCAAATTCCCGCATCATGTGGGCCACTGCCCGGCGACCTTGCGCATCAAGTGCCTCAGCGACGCGTTCTATGGCCTCCGGCGGCTTGTTTTGACCGAGCTTCACCGTCGGGCGCCAGGCGAGAATCTCCATTTCGAAGCCGGTGATCGCCCCGACCATTTTCTCAAACCTCTCACGGTCCATCTTGTCGCGGTGCCAGGGTTCCTTTGGTGCAAGCCGCGCCTCGTTGACGGCGGTGACATCGTCGAGCAGCGCCACCAGACCTTCCCGCTCCATCTTGCGAACCGGCCCCTCCAGTTCCAGCGCAACATAGTTCCACGTTGGCACCTGATCCCCCTCGCCATACCAGTCCGGGCTGACATAGGCGTCGGGTCCGTTGACGACGCATAGTGCAGTGCTTCCGGGCAAGGATTTTGACAGCGCATTGCCCTTCGCGAGATGAAATTGCAGCGCTCCGTCGCCGGTGGAGAAAATCGGTATATGCACCACGCGCGGTCCGTCCGGCGTGGATGCAAAAATCATCCCGAACCCGATATTGGCGATCAACGCCTCGAGCGCAGCGCGTTCATCGGCATCATCCTGATCATGGGCGCTTTTGGGCCAGCGGAAAGCGGGATTGGGATGCATCAGCGTTTCTTCTGCTTCGCCTTGTGCGGAAGCGCTTTCTTGTGGGACGCCTTGCCGGCAGAGGGACGGGGTCGTTTTGACGGCTTGCCCGCCTTGACCGGCTTGCCGGTTTGCTCGCCGCGCGCGCGCCGTTCGCCGCGCTTGTCCTTGCGGATCTGTTTGGCATGGGCACGGCTCTGCTGTTTGCGCACTGCCTTGCCGCCGGGTGCTTTCTCTTCGAGCGGAAGATCGCCAATCGACAGGTCCAGCCCGAGATTCTCGACCGTCTCGGCAAAATGCTCGGGCAGGTCGGCTTTGACGTCCAGCTTGTGGCCATCGGGATGGTCAATTTTCAAACGCCGGGCATGCAAGTGCATCTTGCGACTGATCGCCCCGGTCAAAAAGGCATCCTTGCCGCCATATTTCCCATCACCGACAATCGGGTGGCCAATCGCCGCCATATGCACGCGCAGCTGATGGGTGCGTCCGGTGAAGGGCTGTAATTCTACCCAGCAGGCGCGGTTACCGGCACGCTCGATGATCCGGTAACGCGATCTCGCGGCCTGGCCATTTTCCTCGTCGACATGCATTTTTTCGCCGCCGGAACCGGGCTGCTTCGATAGCGGCAGGTCGATCATGCCGTCGGCAATTTCGGGTACGCCCATGACAAGGGCCCAATAGACCTTGCGCGCTGTCCGTCCCGAAAAGCGTTTCGAAAAGAAGGACGCGGCGCCAGCGGATCGCGCGAGCAGGATAGCTCCGCTGGTATCCTTGTCGAGACGGTGCACCAGCTTGGGACGGGTCGAGGCATCATAGGTCAGCGCATCGAGCAAGCCGTCGAGATGGGTACTGGTCTTGCTTCCGCCCTGGGTCGCCAGGCCCGGTGGCTTGTTGACGACGATCGCGGCCTTGTCCTTGTGGATCACCAGTTCCCGGGCAAAAGCAATCTCGTCTTCGCTGAGGTCTTTGCGCGGTTTGGGAACCCGGCCGGGGCGTTCGATCTCGGCCGGCGGCACGCGCAGCACCTGCCCGGCCACCACCCGGTCACCCGGACTGACGCGCTTGCCGTCGAGCCGCAGCTGGCCGGTGCGCGCCCAGCGGGAGATCATGTTGAATGGGACTTCCGGCATATTGCGCTTGAACCAGCGGTCGACGCGAATATCCTCATCGTCAACCGAAACAGTGAACTGCCGGACATCAAGCGACTTCAGCGCCTGTTTCTGTTCCTTGCGATCACCTTGCGGCTTTTCGGCATCGGAGCCACTGTCGGCTGTCGGATCAAATTTGCTCATGCCACCGCCCTTACGGCCAGCAGACCGGCGAACAGCGCCACGACCGAACCAATCACAGAGAGCAACGCATAGCCTGCTGCAATACCCCAGGTCCCGCGGTCAATCATGTTCATGACTTCCAGGCTGAATGCGGAAAATGTCGTGAAGCCGCCCAGCAGTCCTACTCCCAGCAAGAGCCGCCAGCTTTCACCGGTGACTGAATCCCGCGCCAGCACGCCCACCAGCACGCCCATCAGTAATCCGCCGAGCAGATTGGTCGCGAGCGTCCCATATGGAAAGCCCGGCCCGGCCCAGTGCAAAAGCAGCCGGCCGAGATTATAGCGGGCCCCGGCACCAAGGGCGCCTCCGGCCATGACAAGAAGGGTTGCGTTCATTGCGGTCCGCCTTAGTCGGCCTCGTCCGATTTTCCAAGCAGATCATCTGTCAGCCACAACCGGATGGCGGTCGCCAGCCCCGGCGGTTCGTCCGCTTCGAGGCGCGCGACATCAATCTGTGCCACCACCGCGTTGACCGGCAGCGACCGCGCATCGGCTGCCTGTTTGAGCAGATCCCAAAATAGCGGTTCAAGGGTAATCGATGTCTGATGCCCGGCGATGGTCACACTGCGCTTGATCGGCGGGTGGAATATTTCGGGCCGGGTGCCTCCTATATCCATCCCGACAATTCCCGCCGGAGCAATGTCTCGAGCATGTCGATGCTGCCGTCGCTGGCATTCAGGCAGGGAATATAGGCAAATTTCTCGCCGCCGGCTTCGGTAAATTGTTCCTCGCCCCGGATCGCCAGTTCCTCGCAGGTCTCCAGGCAGTCGCTCGAAAATCCGGGCGCAAATATGGCGACCTTTTTCTTGCCTTGTCCCGGTAGTGATTCCAGGATTGTATCCGTCGCGGGCTCGAGCCATTTGGCCGGGCCGAAGCGCGACTGGAAAGCGATGGTCAGCTCCTTGCCCATGGCCTCTGACAACAGCCGCGCGGTCTTCTGGCAATGGCAATGATAGGGGTCGCCCAGTTCCAGCGTCCGCTGGGGCATGCCGTGGAAGCTGGCGATGATTGCGTCCGGCTCGAAATCGAGCGCTTCAAGTCCGGCCTCCACACTGTCCTTGAGCGCGGCAATATAGGCCGGATCGTCATGATAGGGCGGCAGGATCCGCAGAGCCGGCTGCCAGCGCATTTCTGCCACGGCATCAAACACCGCGTCATGCACGCTGGCGGTGGTTGCACCGCTATGTTGCGGGTAAAGCGGCGCCACAACAATGCGTTCGCAGCCAGCGTCCTTGAGCTGGCTGATCCGGCTGGCGACCGACGGATTGCCATAGCGCATGGCCCAGTCGACCATCACTTCCTCGCCCAGCCGCTCCTGAAGGGCAGCCGCCTGATTGCGGGTATGGACAGCGAGCGGCGACCCTTCGTCAGTCCAGACCAGACTATAGGCTTCCGCCGACTTTCGGGGCCGGGTGTTGAGGATGATGCCGCGCAAGATCGGCTGCCAGATGATCGACGGAATCTCGACCACGCGCCGATCCGACAGAAATTGTTTCAGATATCGCCTGACCGATCGGGTATCCGGCGCATCCGGAGTCCCCAGATTGACGAGCAGCAAACCCACTTTGCCAAAGGCAACTTTTGGATGGTCGATCGGGAGAGTCGTGGTGGTGTCTGAAATGGGTGTCATGCCTTAGCTGGCCTCGGAAAACAGGGGTAATTGCCGGAAGCGCACACCCGTAGCAGAGAACAGCGCATTGGCAATGGCTGGAGCGACCGCTGGGACGCCGATTTCCTCGACCCCGGCGGGTTCCTCTTCGCTCTTGATGAACTCCACCTGGACATCTGGCACCTCGGCCAGTCTGGGAAGCGAAAGATCGCGCAGCCGTTTTGCTGTCGGCAACCCGTCCTCGAACTTGCTCGACGCGCCCATGGCCATGGCGAGCCCGAAGACGATGCCACCTTCAATCTGCTGACGGGCGATATCGGGATGAATGATCCGGCCAATATCGACCGTTGCCGAAATCCGCCGGACCCTGAGCCCCCCTTCGCCGCGGCTGGCACTGGCGATCACCGCGATATGGGCGCCATGCATCATGTGGCAGGCAATCCCCTGCCCGCTGCCATCCAGCCCGCCATCCCAGCCGGCCATTGCCGCAACTCCTGTCAGACAGCGCGCCAGACGCGGCTGACCGGTCAGCATCTGCATGCGATAGGATAGTGGCTCGACTCCGGCCCGGCTGGCCATTTCGTCGATAAAGGACTCCACAAAAAACGCGTTGTAACTGCTGGCATTGCTGCGCCAGTTGCCGGTGGGCACCCCGACATAAGCAGGGTGGTGGTCGACAGTGACATTGGGAATATTATAAGGAATTTCGGCGCCATCGAGCGCCCGGGAATCCGGTTCGCCCAATGTGTCCTGCATGGCTTCGATCATGGTTGAGCCGCTGAACAGCCGCTTGCTTTGTTCGCGCGCGGCGGCGGGAGCAGCCACTTTCACTTGCAGCGCCTGAATGCGTCCGGCCTCGTCCGTGGCAGCGTCAATCCGGGCATGCGCCGGCGCCCGGTAATGGCTGTGCATCATGTCCTCGGCCCGCGACCAGGTCAGCTGGACCGGTCGGCCCAGTTGCTCCGCGATCACCGCGACCTGCGCCGCGATGCTGCAATCGAGATTTCGCCCGAAGGATCCGCCGGACAGCATCGGATAGAGCGTCACCCGTTTTTCGCTGATGCCAATAGCCCGGGCCGCGGCAGCTATGGCCGCAACCGGGGCCTGGGTGGCGAGCCAGATCTGCAGGCGGCCATCTTTGTAATCCGCGGTTGCTGATTGGGTTTCAATCGGGGCGTGCAAGGCAATGTCTGCTTCATACAGCGCGCGCTTGCTGATATCTTCGGCGAATACCGGTTCGGTATCTCCCTTCGACAGAAAACGCACGCCGGGGCCGGAGTCCAGCGCCTCCTCCAGTGCCGAATCCATCTTGCCGCTATTGGGCAGCAGCCCGCGGGTTTCAAACACCGGCGCCATCAGGTCGAGCGCGCGATTGGCCGCCCACCAGTTGGTCGCAACCGCCGCCAGCCAGCGTTCATTCTCGACGACATCAACCAGCCCGATGAGCTTGCTCGCGGCTTCCCGGTTGAAGGATTTGAGCGTGGTGTCGCCAATCGGCCCCTGGCGCAGCGACGCATAGACCATGTCAGGTAGCCGGACGTCACCGGCAAAATTGGCGGACCCGTCCAGCTTGGATGGCAAATCGAGCCGGGGCACATCCTGCCCGACGAGATTGTTTTCCGGGCTCGGCCGGAGCGGAACCGGGTCCGGCAGCGTCTGCCGGGCCGCATCCTCGACCAGCTCGCCAAAACGCAGGCTCTTGTCTTCGTGCAAAACCAGCCCGTTCTCGATTCGGCAGGCTTCCCATGCGACATCCCATTGCTCAGCCGCCGCCTTGCACAACAGGACCCTGGCGGCTGCGCCGGCGTCGCGGAAGCTTTGTTCGTAGGCCGGGATCGTCGCTGAGTCTGCGGTCACAATGAATTCGTTGCGCATCGCCACATTCGCGGCCAGCCAGCGGGCCGTTTCGCTTTCGGTCATCTTGTCGGCACCGGCCGGCAAAAGTGTCTCGGCCCATTGTTCTGCCAAGACGCTATTGGCATAGAGCGGATTGACCGGTGCAGGCTCAACCGCAACCGTCCGCCAGTCTGCCCCCAGTTCACCTGCCAGAATCTGCGGCAGCACGGTGAAAACTCCCTGCCCCATTTCACATTGCGGGACGGCGACGGTCAAAAGCCCCTCGCGGGAAATCTTGAGATAGGCGCTCAGTATCTCTTCATTGTCGGCTGCAGCCAGATTGGGCGCATAGGTGCGCGGCCACAGAGCCCAGGCCAGCACCAGTCCCGCCGCCCCGCCACCGCCAATCAGGATCTGGCGCCGACTGAGTTTCGGCAGGGAGAAGCCCTTGGCGTCTTCCTCCGTCTGATCCTGTTTCGGAGAATCGGGTTCAGCCGTCATGCGCGGTCTTCAGCAGCCCGAGTCTGGGGATTTCGATTTTGGGACATTTGTCCATGACGGCTTTCAGTCCCGCCGCTTCCGCCCGTTCCAATGCCGGACGGTTGATGACGCCCAGCTGCAGCCAGACCGATCCTGCGCCGACAGCAATCGCCTCATCGACCACCGGGCCCGCATTTTTCGAATTGCGAAAAATATCGACCATGTCGATCGGCCCCTCAATGGCATCCAGTGATTCTGCAACCTTGATGCCGTGCAATTGCTGTCCGGCCAGTCCCGGATTGACCGGGATGACATCATAGCCCTGTTCCAGCAGGAATTTCATGATCCGGTTGCTCGCACGTTCCGGTCTGGCCGATGCACCGACCAGCGCAATCCGTCTGGTCCCGGTCAGCAGAGCTGCAATTTCTTCGTCACTTTCAAGAGGCATGAAATCGCTCCTCGTCGTCAGGCACCCGCCTTTTGGTTATCCAACCATGTCACAAGCCGTTTGGCAATATCATGAAAGGCCTGACCCTGGCCGCCATCAACTGCCGCAGGCGGGATCCCGCCATCACTGGCCTTGCGGATCTCCATGTCGAGCGGCACCCTGCCGAGAAATGCCATGCTCATGGTCTTGGCTGCCGCCTCTGCGCCGCCCGCCCCGAACGGATCACTGATCTCGCCGCAATGCGGGCAGGCATAGCCCGCCATATTTTCCACCATGCCGATGATCGGAATTTTCGCCTGTTCAAACAGATCGACCGCCCGGACCGCATCCATCAGGGCAAGGTCCTGAGGCGTTGACACGATCACGGCACCCACAGGTTTGTGGTTCTGCATCATCGACAATTGTACATCGCCGGTGCCCGGTGGCATGTCGACAATCAGCTCCTCAACATCACCCCAGTGGGCATTGATGAGTTGCTCCAGAGCCTTGCCCGCCATTGGACCGCGCCAGGCAATGGCCTGACCCGGCTTGGCGAGATGCCCCATGGACAGAGCGGGGATGTCATATTCATTGGGCACCGGAATAAGCTGCTTGCCTTCTGCTTCCGGGCGCTGGCCTTCACAGTTGAGCAGTCGCGGCTGGGACGGGCCGTAGATATCCGCATCGACCATGCCGACCTTTCGGCCCATGGCCCGCATCGCAATCGCCAGATTAGTCGAGAGCGTGGACTTGCCCACCCCGCCCTTGCCGCTACCCACGGCGATCAGGCGGCGTTCGATCTTTTCCGCCGTCATGACGATATCAACCTTTGTGACATCGTCCAATTCGAGCAGGCGGCCTTTTACCGCAATCTCGATCTGTCCGCGATCCCGGACATCAAGACCGCTCACATTCAGGACAAGCGACACCCGGCCATCATCAAATTTGACTGCGCTGAACCGGCCGTCAGCAACTTCGGCCAGAGCGGCTTCAATAATGGAAATATCGGTCATTTGCTTCGCATAGTTGCACTTTTATCCGATTGACACTGTTTTTCTGGCATCGCGCTACCTATAAAGAAACCATGGATAAAAAAATTGACGGGCAGGTGCCCCAAAAATCGTTTCTGGGTTCAATATTCGGCATGAGCAATCCCTGGGGCAATGGCAATGGCGGCGGTGACGACGGCAATGGCGGTGGTCCGCGCAACCCATGGGGCAATCCCGCAGGCGGATCCTCCGGCGGTGGCCGCAAGGGCGGTGCAAGTTCCCTGGAAGAGCTTTTCAAAAAAGGTACCGGCGGCGGTTTCAAGGGCGGTATCCCGAAACGGCCAGGCGGTCGTTCCTGGTGGCCGATCTTCGTTCTGGGCTTCATCATCCTCTGGGTACTGCTGACCAGCATTCACCGGGTC
>JBCBZY010000219.1:0-4910 GCA_039815115.1 Pseudomonadota bacterium
GTAATGCCTTACATCGTGCCAACTCGAAATATGACCGCTCGGATGCAGCGAGCCACTGTTTCGGATACCATTCGCTTTCAAGCTTATCGATGATCGGTTCCGGCCCGGCAGCAAATCCGCAACTCAAATGAGGCTTGCCATACTCCGCTGGAAAATAACCAGCTGCAAATGATTTCTGGGTCTGCTCCGAAAGGACATTGGTTGTTGTCCGACATATGGGTTCGTTAAAGGGTTCTGGAGCACATGCGGTCAGAAATACGCTCGACAGAACCGCTGCGAACCTGATTGTCGTTAAGGGGCTCATGAATAGATCTTAATCGAGCTTTGTTGGTACTACCACAGGCTTGTGGGACTTTCTGCCAGATTTGGATCTCACTTCCGCTTTTGTGCCCCAGGCAGTCATGGCCGCCAAACCTGAAAGCGTCACTAGTTGCTTCCTCCAAGCGCGAGCCAAAGCCCAATTCTCGTTCGGTGCAGTCGGCCGCGGGCCAGATCGGCGGTGCTGCGAACTGCATTCAGTTGGCGCTGGGCGTTGAGCACCGCGCGGAAGTCGGTGAGTCCGCGGCGGTACCGGAGGGATGTCAGATTGACGGAATCGACCTCAAGTGCTTCCTGCTGCTCCAGCAAAGCGACTTCCCGGCGTGTCGCTTCAAGCTGCCCGTAGGCAGCTTCTGCATCCCCTAGTGCGGTGAACACTGCCGCGCGATAGTCGGCAAAAGCTTCCCTTGCACGAGCCTTGCCCGCATCGATTTCGGATTCGATCCGGCCAAAGTCCAGTATCGGCCCGGCAATTCCGGCGCCCAGCGTACCCACTATGGCATCATTGCTGAAGAGATCGCCAAGCGCGAGAGAAATCAGACCCAGTGTTCCGGACAGGGTCAGGCGGGGAAACCGCTGGGCAGCAGCCGCCGCCACATCTTGGTCAGCTGCCCGAAGACGTGCTTCCGCGGCCGCGATATCTGGCCTCGCACGAAGCATGGCGGCCGGTGTCGCAGCGAAGCCGGTTGTCGGTGCAAAACCGGGCTGCACCTTCTCAAGCGCATTGATCACACGATCTGCAGACAGGCCGGTCAATGTCACAAGCGAACCAATGATCCGCGCCCTTTCCCCCTCCAAGGGTGCCATTTGCGCTCGAGCCTGGGCGAGCAGTGTCTCTGCCTGGACCGCATCAAGACCAGGCGAGATGCCAGCGCGAGATCGCTTGCTGGTCACCTCCATCAGGTCCGCGGCGGTGGCAATGTCACTTTCCAGCGTGGCGCGACGGGCCTGCAATGTGCGCCAGTCAACGATGTCGCCGGCGATCGCGGCTGTCAGACTGTGCCGCACACCCTGCGCATCGGCCTCGGCCGCATCGATGCGAATGACCGCAGCCCGCTGAGTTGCGCGCAACTGACCAAAAATATCCGGATCCCAGCTGGCGAGAATATTCGAGCCGAAAGTTGTGGTGTACCGGTCAATACCGACTCCTGACGGCAGGTTGCCTCCGAAGGTTGCGGTATTGATCCGCTGGCCGGTTACGCTGACATCGCCTGAAATATTTGGCAGCCGATTGGCTCCGGCCTGCGCCGCTTGCGCCCTAGCCTGATCGATCCGGGCCAGGGCCGCAGCCAGCGTAGGGGCATTGCCAAGCGCTACGGAGCGCAAATCTTCGAAAGCCGGGTCCCCGGCGGGCAGCAATTGGGAGATCTGGCTTCGGTCTTGTTCCGCAATATCTTCGGCGAGAACAAAACGTTCGGAAATCGTCACGCTGGCGGGATCCAGCGATGAGTCGGCCCGGTGCTGCAAAGCTGCACAACCGGAAAGCGCAAGCCCGGAGCCAAGTATCAATATCAGGCGCGCGGAAATGGAAATCATGGCGCTGCATCCTTGCCATTTTCACTTGCTTTTTCCGGGCTTTTGGCACGCACAAATGCATCAGCTTGCTGGCCAACGAAAAAGCCGGAATCGGGAGGCAGCGCGTAAATCAGCTGAAGTACACGGACATCCACGCGCTCACTGGCGGAGTTGGTCAACGACACTTTGGGCGTTATCAATGGTTCGGCACGGACAAATACGGCTTCGACATTTTTTGACGCATTGCCTCTCGGGCTGACAACCGCCTTTGAACCGGGTTCGACACGGCTGATCTCATTCTCGTCTATATCGATCCGGACGTGTAGCGGCCTGGTGTTGCCGATTTCCATATAGGGAGTGCTGCCGGCATTCCCTTGCGGTCCGCCCGGATTGACATATTCTCCGGGGCGAACATTAACACTCAGAATTTCTGCATCGATCGGCGCCCGGACGACAAGCCGCGAGAGATCGGTTTGTGCGCTCGCGCGAGCGGCCTGGGCCGAACGGATTTCCGCGCTGGACTGTGTAATCTGTGCTCGCGCATTGCGGACCGCTCCCTGTCGGTCGATGACTTCGGCTCTGGACACGGCGCGGCTGTCTTCAATTCCGTCATATAGCGACAATTGTTGTGTGGCAGTGGTCAGGGTTGCCTGAGCGGTGGTCCTTGCACTCCGTGCGCGATTGATCGACGCTTCGGCTTCGACAATCCGCGCCCGGATATCACGATCGTCGACAGCAAAAAGCGGCTGCCCGCGCGAAACCTGTTGGCCAGGTTCCACATAAACCCGTGTCACCAGCCCGGGCAAACTGGTGCCGATGTTGATGATTTCACTGGAAGGTTCGACCACGGCCGACCCGGCAACGCTGGGAGCGCCACCGAATGCGCCATTGGCTGCAGGGGGCGTGGCAAGCGTTTGTTGCAGCTTGCGATCCGGCTGCCCGCCAATCACCATGATCGCCGCCACCATGATCGCCAATACTGCCAGCAACGGCAATATGGTGCGCGCAAAACTGAGTGCGCGCAGCCTTTCCAACAGGGATCCAGAAGTCATGATTTTCGTCTCCTAATGCTCCGGCATTTCCTTGCCGTCATACGTAATCCGGCCATCCTCCATCACGAGAATGCGGTCGGCGAGGTCAAACACCCGGTTGTCATGAGTCACGATGATGACCGCGCGATCCTCCTCCAGCGCAACTTCACGCAGCAGGTCCATCACCCTCCGCCCGGACTTTGCATCGAGCGCAGCGGTCGGTTCGTCGCAGACTACCAGTTGGGGTGCATGGACCAGGGCCCGCGAAATGGCGACGCGCTGCTGTTGCCCACCGGACAGCTGACGCGGCAGTTTGTCGGCCTGGTCGGCAATGTTCAGACGTTCCAGCATCTGCCGACCGCGCTCAACGGCATCATTGCGTTTCACCCCCGCCGCAACGAGCGGCACAGCGGCATTTTCCGCCGCGGTCAATGTCGGGATCAGGTTATATTGCTGGAAAATGAAGCCAATAGTATCGAGGCGAAAACGGACCAGATCATCATCGGGCAGCGCATAGATATCCTTGCCGAACACTTCGACACACCCATCCGTCGGATAAAGAATACCGGCAATGATGGAGATGAGTGTCGTTTTCCCGCTACCGGACTCACCGACCAGATAGGTCAGCTCACCGGAGCGGATATCTGCATCAATGCCATGGAGCACCCGAATAGTCTGCTCGCCCGCACCGAATTCCTTGATGATGTTGCTGACCGAAATGGCCGCAGTTGCTTTGTTCACCGAAACACCTCTGCTGGTTCGGTTTTCAACACGCTGCGCAGGGCCAGCCAGCCGGTGAGCAATATGATTACCAGCACGACGATTGCGGTTGCCACCGGTATCTCCCAGGGCACGTAAAAGCCCTTGAAATCCGGCGCTTCGGAATTGCCGTAGATGAATACCACCGCGCCCAATATGCCGAATCCGTAGCCGATCATGCCCACGAGCAGCGCCTGGGCCGCGACCATCTGGCGAATTTTGCTGTTGGTGACGCCGATTGCTTTCAGCGCACCGAACTGCTTGATATTGTCGCGAATGAACAGGCTGAATGTCAGGCCGACAATCGCAATGCCTACCACCACGCCCAGTGCGACAGTGATTCCGAAATTGATTGGAATACCGGTATTCTCGATGATGAAATCAACGCCGTCCCGGGCAAATTCGTCCCGGGTACGGGCACTGAGCCGGGTTTGCTCGCTGATACGGCTGGTGATGGTCTTCAGGGGCTCCGTCTCTTCAGCCTTGGCAATAACAAAAGTCAGCCGGTTCCGCGTTCCAGGGATATAGGACAGCGCGTTGGAATAGCGGGTGTAAAGTGTGACCTGGCTGGTGAAGCTCGGGTCAATATCGACGACACCGCGAATTACTGCCCGGCGATCATTCAGTTCCAGTCGCATGCCAATAGGGTCGGTGTCGGGACCGAACAGCCGTGCAGCTCCGATCTCGTCGATAAGCAGCGCGTCCGGTTCGTACAGAACCTCCCGGGAACCCTTGATGATCTTTGACGGCAGGCCAATCAGGGTGGCGTCATCCACGCCGATGACCGATACGCCTTCAAGATCGCCCTCTGGTGTCCGGACATTGGCGTTGGCACGCAACATCGGAACGGCCCATTTGACACCTTCCACTGATCGCACCTTGTCCAGCGCAGTTGACGGCATCGGAAATGTGACATCCGCGTTGCGGCTGGCCTTGTCCATCACCCAGATATCGGCGGTCGGCACGTTGTAGACTGGTGTCGCACCACGTTCGATCAGGTTGATGAAAATCGTCAGCTGCTGCGAAATGAGCAGCGCCGAAAAGGCCACTCCGAAAAGCAGGCCGAAAAATTTCTGCCTGTCTCCGGTCAACATTCTGATGGCAATCCAGGTCATGGGGGTGACTTGTCCTTGATTGATCTGCGAGGTGACGAATCACCTTGCGCAGATCGATAACCTCTGCAATTAGTGAACGTCAACGTTTAATTAAACGGTACCGTTCACTAATGGGCTCAGAAAAGCAACCTGACAGAAAGGCCGTAGCCGGACGACCGGTGGACGAAACCAA
>JBCBZY010000372.1:0-2465 GCA_039815115.1 Pseudomonadota bacterium
CTATATTTTGTGCCAGATCGCTTCCGGCACCTGCTTCCTGTCCGACAATGTCCCCTTCCAGTGTCGGGTTCTGCCCCAGCCTCTCCAGTTTTGCGGGATTGAAAATGATCGTCACACGCGTCCCGCCATCCGGCGCATCGTCAAATGCGATCTCTCCAAAATGTTCCTCGATAATTTTCTTCACGATCGCCAGGCCTAGCCCAGTCCCCTTTTCGCGAGTGGTCATATACGGCTCGACAATTCGTTCCCTGTCGGCAGGCAAGCCAATGCCATTATCGTCCAGTTGAATGTTGATATTCTCGTCTTCGAGCGAAACTGTGAGGCATACATGACCATTTGGCTGTTCGCCATTTGCCACTGCTTGCTCAAGCTTCTGGTTGATCGCCTCAACCGCATTTTTAATGACATTGGTAAAGGCTTGTCCCAGTTGCCGACGATCGCAAACCAGTGGAATTTCGCCTTCATCTGCCTTGAATTCGAATGTGATGTCCGGATTGGAAACATCCTGCAGAAACAGGGCCTGCTTGAGAATATCCACCAGGTTTTCCTGGCGGAATGTGGGTTTCGGCATACGGGCAAATGATGAGAATTCATCCACAATATTTCGCAGATCTCCAACCTGACGCACGATGGTGCCCGTCAACTGTGTGAAGACCGCGTTGCCATCATCAATATTTTTCCCGAACCGGCGTTGCAGACGCTCGGCAGCGAGCTGGATGGGTGTCAGCGGGTTCTTGATCTCATGCGCAATCCGCCGCGCAACGTCAGACCATGCGGCCCGGCGCTGGTCAAGTAGCTGCTGGGTAATGTCCTCGAAGGTGATCACATGTCCGGCCGAGCCAGCCACAATCTTCACCGCCAGTGTCTTGACCTCCCCACCGGATGAAAACTGGATAATGGTGTTTTCCACGCCGTCCGCCACGAGCTCGGAAAATTCCGGCGCCACCTTTTCAATTGGCTGGTCAAGCAGTTCGTCACCTTTCTGGGCGAGCAGCGCCTGCGCACGGGAATTGGTCAACCGGATCTCACCCGCCTTGTTGAGGCTCATGATGCCTGCAGTCACGGATTCGAGCACCGTTTCGATAAAAGCCCGGCGACTCCCCAACTGATCATTCGCCGTGAGCAAGGCTGTTGTCTGGGTTTCCAGACGCTCAGTCATGCGGTTAAAGGCCCGTCCCAAGGTCCCGATTTCATCTTTTTCAACGGGTGTAGGGACCCGTGTCGCCAGATTTCCTTCGGTAACGCTTTTGGCAGCGTGGACCAGCTCACTTACCGGGCGGACCATCCGATCAGCGACTGCGAGTGCGATCCAGAGCGCCAGCCCGACTATAAAAAGTGAGACGACAAATAGCGCGATGTTAAATTGCAACTGCAAGCTGCGCGACCGCACAAACAGGTCATCATAATCCTTCAAAACCGCCTGCGCCCGTTCCCACTGACTGAGCGCATCCATGTCAGTATCCCGCGCGGCATAGAGGAATATACGGGATTCCAGATCGAGCGCTGTCACCGCTTCAATCTTGTTGTCACGTGCCGTCACCACATAGGTTTCTCCGGCAGCAAGCTTTTCGATAACCTCCGCGGAAATCTTGTTGCTGGTTTCCCGATTGTCGGGATCAACTGCGGCGGCCGTACGCGCGACGCCGTCGTCCCCATATTCCACAATCGCAGACTCATTCAGCTTTCGGGACAGGACCTGAAATACATAACCTTCGGCAAATTCCGGGCTTTCCAGGCGGGCCTGCCGCAAATAGTCGCGCAAATCGTTGGCCATGGTAATGGTTTCTTCGCCCACATCCCGCTGGTTTTCCTCATAATAGCCTTGTGCCAGTCCATTGGCGTTCTCCAGCATGCCCCGGGCACGGTCGGAGAACCAGAACTCCACGCCATATTGAAAAAGAAAGGATGCGAAAATCACCACCAGCAGCATCGGAATACTGGCCACAAGCGAAAACAGTGCCACCAGACGCACATGCAAGCGGCCATTGCTGCCGATAGCGGATTTCGCGGCCCTCCCCTTCGCGATGCGCCGCCCCAGCAGCACCAGAAGCACGATGGCAGGCACCAGATTGGCAACGAGAAGCGAAGCCGCAAGCGGTGGCGAAATCAGCTCGGAACGGTCAGACTGGGCGCTGAGCAGAAAATATGTTCCGACCAGCATGCTTGCGAAAACAAACAAAACCAGCCACTCGACCCGCTTCATGAACGCGTCATTTTCCGCAAGTATGGACAAGCGTCTGATCCAGACTGGAGCACGGTTGCCTGAAGGGGGATGCGGCGCGTTCATTGTGTTCTCAATACAACAGTTTCGTTGTAAAAAAAGCACATTTTTGACATTTATGTCACGATTGAACGGAGCAGTGCGGCGGCCCGTCGCTCCCGTTTACCTTAATTGAGCAGGATCAATATCATATTCCGTCAGTTTTTTCCGCAGGGTATTGCGATTGATCCCCAGGATCTTGGCC
>JBCBZY010000153.1:0-6563 GCA_039815115.1 Pseudomonadota bacterium
CAGGCGCTGGTCGGACGGTTCCAGGCGATTGGCGGCGGAGGCAATACAGCTCTGGGCGGCAACGTTATGACTGCGCAGGTCAAACAGTTCATCTTTTCCAGGGAGGGGCGTTTTTCACACTCTTCGACGACATCCGTGAGTTCCTCTGCCGCTGTTGGCGGATCACGTTCCGGGACGGCGGGTCGCTGGACACTGAACGGACCGACCCTGACATTGACCTATGATAACGGCCGCAAGATCAGAACGTCGGTTTTTTACAGCGGATCCCGAAAGGCCAGTGCCCGCAATGGGCGCTTCGGTGTTCTGTGGATCGGCGGAGACGATTTTCGTCGGATAAAATAGGATGTGACCCGGCGCTTGGCGTTGGAATCAGTCTTTGTCGTCAGACAGGTCCAGACTACCCTGATTGACCAGGGCCGTGACGAGCGGCAGGATATCATCCAGCGGCACGGGCCGGATTTTCCCCGTCCCCGCCGACATCGCGCAAAGCTCTTCCGCAAACCGGAAACTCGCTCCGGAACAGTCATGGGACTGCCCGTCTGCAAAAAGGATCAGACTTTCGTCGTTCTTTCTTAGAAAAAGGAAACGGCTGGACGGACTTAGGGACAGCTCAGATCCTGCTTCCAGCCGCGCCTTGATATCTGCCTCCGACAGCGTGACATCCTGGGCATGATCGAACTCGGCATATTTCGGGCTGCTCCCATATTCCCCGAACCATCGCCCGAAAGCCACGCGGTCATCGATTTTCCGGCGGACCATGTCATGCAGCCGGTTCAGCGCTTCGGCCCCGATTTCTCCGGGATTACCCTGCAACGCCAGGCCGGGATCGGCAAAACGTTCGTCTTTCCCCAAGTCCGCCAGCAGCGCGTCGCTCCAGTATCCGATCAGCTCACTCGTAGATGGCGCACGAAATCCGATGGAATAGGTCATGCAGTCGTCCCCGACGGCGATCCCGTTATGCGCAACACCCGGTGGTACGTAGAGGATATCGCCCGGCTCGCAGATCCATTCCTCACGCGGTTCGAATTCGGCGAGCAATCGAAGATCATCATGCGGCAGCAAGGGCGCCGCCTCGTCACAAACATCACCGATCTGCCAGCGCCGCTGGCCAGCGCCCTGAATCAGAAAAACGTCATATTGATCAAAATGCGGCCCGACACCGCCGCCATCCGCCGCATAGCTCACCATCACATCATCAATGCGCCAGTCAGGAATGAAGCGGAAAGGCTCGATCAATTTCGCAACGTCCGGCACATATTGGTCAACCGCCTGCACCAGCAGCGTCCAGCCGCTCTCGTCCAGCGTGGCGAAGCGCTGTTCCGGGATCGGGCCATGTTCCAATTGCCAATCCCTGCTCTGCCCGTCGGGCCCTGATGTCACCAACCGGGACTCGACATCTTCCTCACAAGCCAGTCCCGCCAGCTCGTCTGCGGACAGCGGATTGCGCCAGACTTCCCACGGATTGGCAATCATCAGCGGGTTCTTCTGCCAATATTCCTGCACGAAGGCCGGGATGTCGAAATTGTTCAGTTTCATTTGCGCTCGCGTCGCTGGCGGGAATGGAAAATCCATGACCCCGATCATCCGCAAATCCATTGCCGAGTTCCGGCGTGGCTGTCAAAGAGACAAAATGTCCCGTCTGATCCTGTTCAACAAGCCTTTTGGCGTACTGTCCCAGTTTACCGACAAGGGCACGAGTAGCAAACGGCCAACCCTGTCCGCCTTTATCGACGTGAAGGGCGTCTATCCGGCCGGTCGGCTTGACCGGGACAGCGAGGGCCTGCTTTTGCTGACAGACGATGGCAAATTGCAGGCCCGGATTGCCGATCCCAAATACAAATTGCCCAAAACCTATCTGGCGCAGGTCGAGGGAGAACCGGACGAACAAAGCCTTAACGCGCTACGAACCGGTCTTGAACTCAAAGATGGTCGCACCCGCCCGGCCGATGTCGAACGGATTGCCGATCCCGACCTCTGGCCGCGCGATCCTCCGATAAGAGTACGCAAGTCGATACCTGATAGCTGGCTCGAGCTGACGATCCGCGAAGGCCGCAACCGGCAGGTCCGCCGCATGACCGCGGCAATTGGTCACCCCACTCTCCGACTGGTCAGGTCACGGATTGGGGAATGGTCGCTGGGAGATCTGCAACCGGGTGAATGGAAAATGGCGAAATGAATTCGCTGAGGCGAATCGCGGGCCAATTTCGCCTGCAAGAAAGAATTTTTAAAAATCTGTCCGTGGTGACCATTTTGTACAATCCGGTCACCACGGACTGCGCTAAAAGAGTTCCCGGAACGATAATTGCGACCCGTTGTTCCAACGCCCCGTCGGCTCCTCAAGCTGGCGGGGCTTATTTTTGCCCGAAGCCGGGTAATCGAAGCCAGAGTCATCCATAGCCCGTGGCTATAATATGACGCCGCTTCGCTGTTGGCATGACCTTCTCTTCTCATCCATCCTGAATTTGAAATAGGAACATATTCAGATGGTTAGGGGAAATTCTGCAGTGATTGTTGGCGCTGGTGTGGTCGGTATGGCCACCGCCTATGCGCTCGCCCGGCGCGGCTTTGCAGTCACTGTTGTTGATGGCAATCCGGAACCAGCCATGGGTGCATCCCACGCCAACGGTGCACAGCTCAGTTATTGCTACACGGACGCCCTCGCCAACCCGGCGACTTTGAAAAGCCTGCCCGCCTTGCTGTTGCGCCGTGATCCCGCTTTTCGCCTGCATTGCCGACCCGACTGGCGATATTTGACCTGGCTATGCCGGTTCCTGGCCAATTGTACCTCGGGAAAATTCGAACGGCACACTCTGGCGGGCCTGAATCTTGCGAAAAAATCGTTCGAGGCCATGGACGACCTGATGGCTTCCCACAATATCGATTTCGGGTTGAGGACAAACGGGAAAATGCACCTGCTGGATGATCAGCAAAGCGTTGAAAGAGCAAACTATACAATCAGTCTGAAAAAGGGGCTGTGCGGGAAACAGGAAATCATCTCCCGTGACGAAGCCATTGCGATCGAGCCGGCACTGGAAGACCGGGATAGCGAAATTGCCGGTGCGATATATTCGCCCGCAGAACAGGTGGGCGACCCCTTTCTCTTCTGCCGGGAAATGGCGGCAGTACTCACCAGGTCCCACGATGTAAAAGCCCGCTTCAAGCATCGGGTAGCGGGGATTTCTCCGGAACAATCGGAAACCCGGATTGCGTTGGAAAATGGAGAGATCCTGACCGCGGATCTTGCCATCGTCTGTGCGGCCACCTCCTCAAACCAGCTGCTTGCACCGCTGGGAATAAAGCTGCCGGTTGAACCGATGAAAGGCTATTCCTTCGAAATGCCCGTCGGCAACGGATCGCCCGTCACCAGCATTACCGACACCCGGCGGCGGCTGGTTTTCACCAATCTTGGCGACAGGATGCGGGTTGCCGGGCTGGCGGACCTGGGCGATCGCACGCCAGTCATTCGCGAAAATCGCATGAACACGCTGATGGAGCTGGCGCGGCAGTCCCTGCCTCATGGGGGCCGCTATGATCAGGCATCCGGATTCTGGACCGGATTGCGGCCGATGACACCCAATTCCCTGCCGATCATTTCGCATCCGATGCCGGGGCTCGCCATCAACACCGGTCACGGGATGCTCGGCTGGACCATGGCGATGGGATCGGGCGAACGTCTCGCGGAACTGGTCTGTCCCGACTAGATATCTTCGTCCGAGCGATATTCCTCGACATCAATTTCGCCAACCATCCGCCCTACGGCCACTGATACGGTCGCATCACCCGTGACATTGGTCATGGTCCGCATCATGTCCATGATGTGATTGATCCCGGCGACAAAGGCGATGGTTTCGAGCGGTACACCAATGGCGGTCAAAACCAGGCTCATCATGATCAGCCCGGACCCCGGAATACCCGCCGCCCCCACTGAACCCAGCGTCGCGGTCAGTGCGATCAGGACATAGGACATCCAGGTAAGTTCGATGCCATATAATTGCGCGCCAAACAGGGCCACCAGCCCCAGATACATGGCGGTCCCGTCCATATTGATCGTCGCGCCCAACGAAACGGTGAAGCTGGACACGCTCTTGGAGACACCGAGATTGCGCTGAATGCAGCGCAAGGTCACGGGCAGCGCGGCATTGGAAGAGGCGGTGGAAAAGGCAACGGCCTGGGCATCGATAATCCCGCGGAAAAAGTCCGCCAGATTCAGCTTGGCAATGGTCTTCAATATGATCGGGTAGAGACCGAGAATCAGGATGAAGCAGCCGATATAATTAAGCAGCACCATCTGGGCCAGTGGCAGCAATGCATCGAACCCGAACGTCCCGGCGACCCAGGCCATGAGCGCGAAAACCCCGAACGGTGT
This sequence comes from Pseudomonadota bacterium, assembly GCA_039815115.1. GTDB lineage: Bacteria > Pseudomonadota > Alphaproteobacteria > Sphingomonadales > Sphingomonadaceae > Parasphingorhabdus. Next base: position 4,367 of record JBCBZY010000153.1, read on the forward strand.
CAGTTCCATCACCAGCATCGTCATCTTCTGCATCACCGCAGCGCCAGCATCGGCAGCGCGAACGATTGGAGCCGCATCCGGCCCGGCCATCAGCAGCGATATGCCGAACAGCATGGCAAAGATGATCAGCGGCAATATCTGCCCTTCCGCCATTGTCATCACGGGATTTTCCGGGATCAGCGAGAGGATCATCTGGGTCACCGAGGTGGTCGCGGGTTCGGGAACCGCAACGCCCTCGGGCATGGAAATGTCGAGGCCGACACCGGGCTCGAATATCGTACCCATGGTCAGACCGATGGATACGGAAACCAGGCCTGTGGCCACGAACAGGACTATCGCCTTGCCGCCAACATCGCCCAGCTTTTTCAGATCTCCCAGCGCGGCAATTCCGGACACCAGCGAGAAGAAAATCAGCGGCACCACCAGCATCTTGATCGCCCGGATGAACAGATCGCCAATCCATTTGATATTCTCGGCTTCCGGACCCCACAACAGCCCGGTGAGGATCCCCACAATCAGAGCACCCAGAACCCGTTGCCACAAAGGTATGGCAAACCAGAATTTCAGCATGTGTTATCCTTGAGCAAGGGCCGGCCGGGCAGGTTATTGGTATGCTTGCCATCCTCGATCAGCGGCAACCCGTTGACAAGCAGATATTGCACACCCGAACTCAGCTCTCTCGGCAGCTGATAAGTGGCATTGGGAGCAAAGCTCTCGGGATCGAATATCACAATATCGGCCGCCTTGCCGGCCTTGAGATAACCGCGGTCAGTCAGGCCCGCAATATCTGCAACCTGCCCGCTGCTCCGACGAACGAACCGGGCCAGGGACATCAAGTCTCCGTCCTTGACGAAATCGCGATAGGCTTTGGGAAAACTGCCATATTTGCGCGGGTGACCAGTGCTCCCATCGGAACCCGTCACCACCCATGGCTGCCTTGCAAAGGCCCGGATGTCCTCCAGATTCATGTTGAACGAGGCAACGCGCGCATCGCCCGTTGTCAGTATCTCGATGGCTGCGTCTACTGGTTGCAGGCTGCGGGCTTGCGCGATCTTTGCCAGAGTCACGCCCCGCTCCACTTCCGCTTTTCCCAGCCGGCCCGTGATCAACAACTTGTCCGCACCGCCTCGCCTCGCCAGACCTTCCAGCATTTCCTTGCGGATGGATTCGCGCGTGGCAGGATCAGCCAGCCGTTGACGCAGACCGTCCAGCCCGCCATCCAGCGCCCAGCGGGGAACCAGCGCATTGCTGATCCGTGTCCCGGATGCTGCCCACGGATATTGGTCTGCCGTCACCTGCTGCCCATCGGAGCGCGCCTTTTCGATGCGGGATATGATTTTCGAACTATGTCCCCAGACCGCCGGACCCAGCGCCTTGATATGAGCGATATGGACCGGCGCCCCGGATTGCCTGCCAATCTCCAGCGATTCCTCAACGGCACCGCTCAACCCTATATTATAGGTGCTTTCATCCCGCATATGAGTGTCATAATAGCCGCCATGGCGGGCGGCGATCCTTGCCAGTTCCACCACTTCCCCGGTCTTCGCGAAATTTTGCGGCGTGTAGTATAATCCCGCCGAGAGTCCGACTGCGCCCTGGCACATGGCCTGGGTCATCATCTCCTTCATTCGACCCATTTCGCTCGCTGTGGGAGCCCGGTTTTCATTACCAATGACGCTCTGGCGAATGTAGCCAAAGCCAGCCAGGTACGCGACATTTGTGCCAATCTTCATTTGCCTGGCACGACTCGCCATCCGTGCGATTTCGGAGCTGCCAAACCCGTCATTGCCGACCAGCACCGTGGTTACCCCCTGATAGGCAAAGGGCAGATTTCGCCGCCGCTCCACATTGTCGGAATTCAGATCACTAAACGCGTGCGTATGCGGATCGATAAAGCCAGGCGCAACTATCAGGCCGGTTGCATCAATCACGCGCGCATCAGCATATTGTGCAGGAAGCGTTTCCCCCACATGCGCGATTTTGTCCCCCGAAACCACGATATCCGTGATCCGCCCGGACGATCCGGTGCCATCAAATACGGTCCCGTTACGGATCACAAGAGTAGCTGGCTCGTGAGCCGGTGTCTCGCCGCCCAGCGGCTGCCATGCAGCCAGGACCAGCAATATGAGGCCAGTCGCCCATTTCACCGCCAGTTGCATCCCTGGCTCATTCGGGTTCGGGAGCCAGCAAGGTTTCC
>JBCBZY010000071.1:0-10492 GCA_039815115.1 Pseudomonadota bacterium
ACATTCCAATATTGCCCTTTGCATCGGCATAGACAAAATTGGTGGCCGGAACTCCCTGCCCCGCCATGGCGGCCTGCCATTCCTCGAAATTGCGCGCCTTGTTGATCCGAAAATACTGGGTCAGCATGTCAAGCTGATCCATCCCCGCATAGCGGATCGCATAGGCTCCACTGTCGTTTAAGATGACCGGGCCGTGGATCGACCGATAGACCATCTGCGGATAGGGAATGACCAGCGGGCCGAACTTGATCTTCAGCCAGATACGCTTTTTTTGCAGGGGTTCCCAGGCTCCGTCAAACTGATACTGGCTGCGCGTCTGGTTGATGGTCAGCTTGTAAATATCGATCAGATCCGGCCGGTTGACCGTATTTGTCCAGCCGAGATACTTGTTGTGACCGAGAAACGGAAAGGGCGAACCCGGGAAATTGGCTCCGGCAAAGTCCCAGCCCTCTTCACTGTGCACCACCAGCTCATACCAGGCGACATTGCCGCGCAATGGCTGGTGAGAATTGGAAATCAGGCGGGTTTTGTCATCGGAAGAGCGCTCCGGTGAAATGGCGTAGGCGTTGGAGCCATTTTCGTCCGGATCGGGGCCAACTGGCGTGATGACCTTGTCCTCGCTCAATGGATGGATCGACTTTTCCTCGATCGGACCCGCCAGCACGGGTCCACCCTCTCTTGGCAGATCCTTGTTCTGTACCAGCGCCTGAATGGGACTGTTCAGGCCAAAAAAGAAGGGAGAACGCAGTACGAATCCCTTGGCAATATCCCGGCCGTTGACCGGAAAAAGGCCCGACAACTCCACTTCGTCCGGATGCTCTTCAGCATAAGCATTCAGACCCGATGCATAGCCATCCAAAACAGCCCGGACGTCTTCCGGCAGATCATCATATTTTCGGTCAACAGTGCCATCGACATCCAGCAAGGCCGCGACATAGTCGATGGCCGCACCATCGGATCCATTGAGTGTTGCCAGCCGCCCGCGCACCATCGCGGAAACTTCCTGCAGAGTAGCGAAATCATCTTCCGCATGGGCATAGGCGACGCCATAGGCGACGTCGGCGTCCGTCTTGCCGAAAATATGGGGCACCCCGAATTCGTCCCGGACAATGCGTGCCTCATAGGACCGCTCGGGTGGAGGATCGGCACCTTCGACAGTCAGCGGCTCCCAGATCATCAGGCCGACCAGAATGGCGGCGAACAGCACCACTAGAGTCAGACCGAGCCGTTTCAGAAGTTTCACGCGATTTTCCTTCCCCGGATGCAGTTCCATAGAGCGCATCCATTTTTTCGTTAAAGGCAAACGGTGCATTGCCTCTTGCTTGCTCTTGCGCAAAGATACAACATTGGTCAACCGGATAGCCCGATCATCAACTGATATCGTGGTTCTGGAATTCTTTGCCTGCGAAGACAATAATTTGCGCCCATCCCTTGTGTTGTAAATTCGTCACACCATATCGGCTGGGAACCAGAGACGAGGGAACGGGACGATGAATCTCGAGAAATTTACAGATCGCGCCAAAGGCTTTTTGCAAAGTGCGCAAACCGTGGCGATTCGGATGAACCACCAGCAGATTGCCGCCGTGCATTTGCTGAAAGCCTTGCTGGAAGACGACCAGGGCATGGCGTCCGGACTGATCGCCAAGGCGGGCGGCAATGCGAAACAGGCCCATGTTGCGGTAGATGGCATTCTCGCCAAGATTCCCGCCGTATCTGGTGGTGGCGCCCAGCAGACGCCTGGGCTTAACAATGATGCGGTGCGGGTGCTGGATCAGGCCGAACAAATCGCCGAGAAGGCTGGCGACAGTTTTGTCACGGTAGAACGTCTTCTTCTGGCACTGGTACTGGCAAAGGACACGGAGCCTGGCAAGGCGCTTGCGGAAGCCGGAGTGACTGCCGAGGCGCTCAACAGCGCGATCAACGATTTGCGAGGCGGGCGGACAGCGGACACCGCATCAGCCGAAGACCGCTATGAAGCGATGAAGAAATTTGCCCGCGACCTGACCGAAGCGGCGCGGGATGGCAAGCTCGATCCGGTGATCGGACGGGACGAGGAGATCCGGCGCACCATCCAGATTCTGGCGCGGCGTACCAAAAACAATCCGGTTCTTATTGGTGAACCCGGCGTGGGCAAGACTGCCATCGCGGAGGGCATGGCCCTGCGTATCGCCAATGGCGATGTCCCCGACAGCCTGAAGGACCGCCGCTTGATGGCGCTCGACATGGGTTCGCTGATTGCCGGGGCGAAATATCGCGGTGAGTTTGAAGAACGGCTGAAAGGCGTGCTCGACGAAGTGCGCGGAGCCGATGGCGAGATCATCCTGTTCATCGACGAAATGCATACGCTGATCGGCGCGGGAGCATCGGAAGGCGCGATGGACGCCAGCAACCTGCTGAAGCCAGCTCTGGCGCGCGGCGAATTGCACTGTATCGGCGCGACAACGCTCGACGAATATCAGAAACATGTCGAAAAAGATCCGGCCCTGCAACGCCGTTTCCAGCCCGTGGTAATTGGTGAACCAACAGTGGAAGACACCATCTCCATCCTGCGCGGGCTCAAGGAAAAATACGAACTCCATCATGGTGTCCGTATCACCGACGGAGCGCTGGTGAGCGCAGCCACCCTGTCGCATCGCTATATCAGCGACCGGTTCCTGCCCGACAAGGCCATCGATCTGATGGACGAGGCGGCCTCCCGAATCCGGATGGAGGTTGAATCCAAGCCAGAGGAAATCGAAACTCTCGACCGGCGGATCATCCAGCTGAAGATCGAGCGCGAAGCACTGTCGAAGGAGAATGACGACGCATCGAAAAGTCGTCTCGAAGCGCTTGAAAAGGAACTGGCCGATCTGGAACAGGAATCGGCCGAGCTCACCACGCGCTGGCAGGGTGAGAAGGACAAGATTCACGCCGAAGCACATCTGAAAGAAGAACTTGATGCTGCCCGACTTGAACTGGAACAGGCCGAACGGGCCGGTGACCTCGCGAAGGCCGGTGAACTGAGCTACGGCAAGATTCCGGATCTCGAAAGGAAACTGGAAACGGCAGCTGATGCCACCGAGGGCGCGATGCTGCGCGAAGAAGTTGTCAGCGAAGATATCGCATCTGTCGTATCCCGCTGGACCGGGATTCCGGTCGACAAGATGCTCGAGGGCGAACGCGAGAAACTGCTGGCCATGGAAGAGCTGATCGGCAAGCGGGTGATCGGGCAGAAGGATGCCATCGAGGCGGTGTCCGCCGCCGTCCGGCGTTCCCGTGCCGGGTTGCAGGATCCTAATCGTCCGCTGGGGAGCTTTCTGTTCCTCGGGCCCACAGGCGTCGGCAAGACCGAACTGACCAAGGCTCTGGCCGGCTTTCTGTTTGATGACGACCAGGCGATGGTTCGCATCGACATGTCCGAATTTATGGAAAAACACAGTGTCGCTCGCCTGATCGGTGCACCGCCGGGCTATGTTGGTTACGATGAAGGCGGTGTTTTGACCGAAGCGGTTCGTCGTCGACCTTATCAGGTCATTCTGTTTGACGAAGTGGAAAAGGCGCATGGTGATGTTTTCAACGTCCTGCTGCAAGTCCTCGACGACGGGCATCTGACCGATGGTCAGGGACGGCGTGTGGATTTTTCCAATACATTGATCATCCTGACGTCCAATCTGGGTAGCCAGTTCATGGCCAATCTGGAAGAGGGCCAGAAGGTCAAGGAAGTAGAACCGCAGGTCATGGATGTTGTCCGCGCGCATTTCCGACCGGAGTTTCTCAACCGGCTGGACGAGATCATCCTGTTCCACCGACTGGCGGAAGAGCATATGGCGCCGATAGTCGAAATTCAGGTGGCTCGCGTGCAGAAGCTGCTCAAGGACCGCAAGATCGAACTCGACCTTACCGATGCCGCCAAGCGCTGGCTCGGCCGGGTCGGCTATGATCCTGTTTATGGTGCCAGGCCGCTCAAGCGGGCGATCCAGAAATATCTCCAGGATCCGCTGGCTGACAGCATTTTGCGGGGCGACATTCCGGATGACACCATCGTCAAGATTGACGAGGGTGACGGCGCGCTGGACATAAAAACAGCATGACAATCAGGATGAGTTGGTCATAATCGCTGGATGACCAACTTCTCCGCCCTGACCCGCCGGAAATTCGTCGCCGGATCCGCCGCCACACTGCTAGCCAGCTGCGCACCGCGAAGCTCCTTGTCCAGCAGCCCCGGCGCTAAGGCTTCGCCCGTCATTGACGGGCTGAGCTTCCTGCCCGAAAATCTGGCCGAAATCCGTGAGGCTGGCTTGACCGCGATGATTTGCGATGTCTCCCAGGTCGAGACTGTCCGCGACCCCGACGGCACTCCCCGCTATCAGCGCAATTTCGGCGTCAACGACAAGGCGCTGGACAAGGCTGTGGCTCGCATTGCCGCGAGCGACGAGGTTTTTGTTGCCAACCGCGGCAGTGATATCGGCAGTCGGCCCGGATGTGCCGCCTTTTTGCAGTTCCAGTCCTGCGAAACCATCGGCGATGACTTGCGCCGGATCGCCTATTTTCACGACAAGGGTCTGCGTGTTCTTCAGCTGACGCACCACAATAACAATCTCTTTGCCGGTGGCACGATCGAACCCGTGCATAGCGGGCTGACAGAGCTTGGACGCGCCGGCCTGGCCGAAATGAACCGGGTGGGCCTGTTGCCCGACGTCTCTCACGCATCGGATCCGACCATTCTGGAAACCGCAGCGGCCAGCAAAACCCCGATCATCTATTCGCACGGAGCGTGCCGCGCACTTGTCGAGCATCCACGCTGTATCACCGATGAAGGCATTCGGGCCATCACGTCCCGCGGGGGCGTGGTCGGCATATTCATGATGAGTTTCTGGCTGACCAAAGATCCGGTGCCGGATATCAGTCACCTGATTGCCCATATCCGGCACGTTGTGAATGTCGGTGGGGTTGATTCAGTAGCGATTGCCAATGACTTTCCCATGTCGGGCCAGCGATATCTGCGCAGCCTCAATAATGACAACAGGGAAGGCGTGAAGCAATATCTCGGCTGGTGGCGCGCGATGCGGAAGCTCGGCATTCCGGGATATGAAGAAGACCCTGAACATGTCGTCATTCCCGAACTCAACAATCTGGCGCGCATGGCGACGATAAGAAAGGCGCTGATCGATGACGGTTTCGGAGAGGCAGATGTTGCCAAAATCATGGGCGGGAACTGGCAGCGGGTTCTGACTGACGTTTTGGGTTGACGAACCGCCAGACGGGTCGTCAATTATGCGGCATGAACGTGAACAATCCAAAATTCGAGATTAATCCGGCACTGGATCGCACCGCGCTGCAAGAACGCTTCGCGCAGGAACATCGTTTGCAAATTCGGGATGTTCTTCAGCCAGAATCAGCCGAGTTGCTCAGGGACGTCTTTCTCGAGCAGATAAAATGGGGACTGGCCTGGCGGGCTGCACCATCGGATCCTAAAAACTTCCGGTTTGATGAGCTGGCGAGCATGCAGCCATCAGACCGACAAGAGCTGGCCGACCAGGCCCATGCTGCGATTGGTTCAGGAGAATATGGATTTCTCTACCGCCAGTACCCAATGCTTGAGGCCTATCTGGAAAAGTGGGATCCGGACCATCCGCTGGACAGAATGCTCGAACATCTCAACAGTCCTCCGTTTCTGGATTTGCTCAGGGATGTCACCGGAATAGGTTCGATCATCAAAGCGTCTGCTCAGGCAACCTGCTACCAGCCCGGTGATTTTCTTTCGGAACATGATGACAGCCATTCTCAGGAACCTCGCAGGATCGCTTATGTGCTGAACCTCACGATTCCGGACTGGAAATCGGAATGGGGCGGGTTTCTCAACTTTTTCGACAATGATGGCAATGTCAGTTTGGGACTTCGGCCGGTTTTCAACACTCTCAATCTGTTTCGGGTCCCACAACGACATTCTGTTTCTCTGGTGGCGCCCTCTGCGCCAATCGGGCGCTTTTCCATCACTGGATGGGCAATGGACCCTTGATGCTGTCGCGGTGACCTGACGCCTTGTTTGGCAAAGTTTCCATCAACATGCAGACAATAAAAAAGGCGGGCTCGAAAGCCCGCCTTCTTTTTAACCCGTTATCTGGTTGCGATTAGAAGCGCATCCGAACGCCGGTGTAATAACGCCGTCCGAACACGTCATAGACGTCTGCGGCGGTATCCGTACCGGTCACGTTGAACGTTGTACCGGTGAGGAGATTTGGCGCATCATTATCCAGCAGGTTGTCGACACCGAAGTAGAATTCGAAATTGTCGTTAACCGTGTAGTTCAGCTGGGTATCCAGATAGAACTCGGCCGGAACGCTGACACATTCAGGCGAACCGTCGTCGAAGAATGCGCAATATCCCACGTCATCCTCATAGGACCTGCCGATGAATGTACCGGTCATGGTCATGCGGAAAGGACCTTGCTCGTAGCCAAGATTGGCCGTGAACCGATCTTCCGCAGTACCAATTTCACCAGCGGCCACGTCAGCCGATTCACCAATCGCAGGGAAGAAGTTGTTCGTGAGAACATGCGTGTAAGCGATCCGAGCATTCAGCGTTCCAGGAAGCCCGATGGAGTCGAGGCTTGTCCGGTAGGCTGCTGTCACATCGATACCTTCGGCTTCAAGCAATGCACCGTTCACAGCCGTCGCATCGATGAATTCAATCGAGCCGGGGCTGTTCTGGGAATCGCCAGTCGCGCGACGTGTAATCAGCGAACAGAAGTTCGGGTTACCATTGTTGAAGCACTGTGTGAGCGTAAAGCCACGAGCAGGGGCAGCAATCACATCATCGATAGAGATGTTGTAATAGTCGACCGTGATCTGAACATTACGCAGCGCATCAATAGAAACCGGGTTGATCACCGCACCAATCGTCCAGCTGGTAGCTGTTTCTTCGAACAGGTTCGGGTTACCGCCGTTAAAGCCGGAAATACCCTGCAAGTCAGCCTGGTTCAAAGTGAACGCATTGGTAAATGCCGCGCCAGTAAGTGGGTTGATGCCCACACCGGTGTTGTTGGCAATATTCTGATTGACTCCCGGTGATGCCCGGCAATTGTCGCCAAGGGCACCGCCACCCGTTGCACCGATACCGACACAAGGATCGGTAAGGCCCGACGGGAAGGTCTGTGACCGACCATCAAACAGCTCGCCGATGTTCGGAGCACGAACCGACCGGGCATAAGTTCCACGGAATGTCAGATCATCGATCGGCTTCCATGTTGCCTGGCCGTTGTAGCTGACCACTGACCCAACAGTCGAATAATCCGCCACACGAATTGCGCCGCCAATTTCCAGAAGCTGGAAACCCGGAACATCACTGAGGATCGGCGCTTTAACTTCCAGGAAGCCTTCAATCACGTTGAAGCCACCAAAGTTATCTGGAAGCGCGTTACCAGCGTTCAGACCAGCATTTGTAAGAGCATCCAGCTCTTCAACACTGTTCTCACGACGATATTCAACGCCAGCTGCGATACCAAGCGGTCCACCTGGCAGTTCAAACAACGAACCGGAAATATTACCCTGGATAACCTGTTGGGTAATTTCGGTCTGGAAGCTTGATTCTGCATTGGTGTAAGCCAGAGCGGCAGGTGAAATGCTACCTGCGCCAAACAGATTGATTGGCACACAGCCCTGATCGCGAGCGACAGGATCAGCACAAATTGCATCGGTCGTCGAACCGTTGCCGTTCACGTCATTCACATCGGGAATAGCTGCAAGAGCAAACCGTGTATTGACCGTGTTGACCTGACCGGAAGAGAACTGGTTCTCGGAGGTGCGGCCATAGTTGTAGCTGACATCCCAGCGGAACGTGTCGTCAAACAGCGTTCCGTCAAAGCCTACCACGAACCGATAGGTGTCACGCGAAGTGCTACCCTGACGGGGACCGAATTCAACGATACGGCGAATGAAGCCGTAATCACGCAGTCCGTCGCCATCGATATCCTGAGATGCATCGACAATTTCCTGCGGCACCAGCGGGTTAACGACCAGAACGCCGTTTACGTCGGTTTCGAGAGGAACACGTCCGCCAGATGGGAACACGTCAGCCGACGAGAAGAAGAACGGCTCAATGATCCGTGAAGAACGGGTGCTTGAGTAGGTGCCTTCAAAGAAGAAGTTGATGTCATCGGTAAATTCATAATTACCAGCGGCGGCGAAAAGATAGCGTTCGACAGGGACAGCGATGGTCCGGAAGAACTGACGGTTAAAGCCATCAGGTCCGATCGTGCCATTTCCGTTTGCCGAGAAGCCCTGACGGATCACGCCGGTCACCGGATCGAACGTGAAGTCATCCGCGGAAGACCCTGTACCAGCTACGTCAAAACGACCTTGCGGTGCACCTGAAGAGTTAAAGGGCTCGAACGGAACACCAAAGTCGGCGAGATCGCCGGTAATGAATGTCGCCGTATCTGCATCATCCAGGAAGGTATTGGACCGCTGACGGGACAAAACGCCTTCTTCATTGGAATAACCAAGGTGGACCATGATGTTACCACGGCCTTCGGCAAAGTTGGCGCCGATTGTGGTATTCAGCTGATAGCGCGCGTCGTCGCCCTGCTCGGTGATACCATATTGAGCGTTTGCCTCAATGCCTTCAAAGTCTTTCTTGTAAATGAAGTTCACGACACCTGCGATAGCGTCAGAACCATATAGTGACGAAGCACCACCGGTCAGAACGTCAATCCGTTCAATGAACTGGGTCGGGATCACGTTAAGATCGACCGTGGCCGTACCGGGAAGACCAGCAACAACACGCCGGTTATTGACCAGCACCAGAGTACGGGCAGAACCGAGATCACGAAGGTCGACTGAAGCAACACCCGTTCCTGAAGTCAGGAAGGCCGAATTGGTACGGCTGAGTGCCGGGGTACCAAATGCCGGATTTTCCAGCAGAAGCTCCTGAACGTTCGTAACACCAGCATCATCGATCGCAACGTCATCAATGATCTGCAGAGGCGCAGTAGATGTGAGCGTTGGCGAAGCGATACGCGAACCCGTGACAACAATGAGTCCCTCGTCTTCAGCTGCCTCTTCTTCCTGATCCTGCGCAAATGCAGGCGTCGAAAGCATGGCAAGGCCAAGAGCTACGGGAGCCACAGTCGCCTTCAAGCTTGTAAATTTTTTCATGTTAATCCAGTCCCTTATTCTGGAGAGGCCGACCACCATTGGACGCCCCCGGTTGTTGTTCGAGAGACAACCGCACGCCCCAAACGCGCAGATTCGTCTCCCGAGTTACGGTCCGGATGCAACATGGGTTGGTGGCTGTAAAGCGTCAGCTGGGGAAAAAGAGTGGTTTTTGTGACTATTGTAACTATTTTGCCACAGTGAATATCCACGGGGTTACCGGTTGTACAATTTCCATGCTCCGGTTAATCACATATCCAACAGACATCTTCTATTGGCCAACCCGCGTTGGCTGCCAATGGTTATACAGGGTAGAATATCATGAAGTTTATCAGAACCACCCCAGCAGCAACTGCAGCCGTGATCGGCACGATGTTTTTATCGGTTTCACCGGCATTGGCGAAAGACAAGGATAGCGACAACACCCCTCCGCCAATTTTCCAGGAAGTCATTGATTGCAAGGCATTGACCGACCCGACTGAACGTCTTTCCTGCTATGATACCAAAGTGGCTGCACTGGAAGCGGCCCAGGCGAGCCGCCAGGTCGTTGTCGCCGACCGCGAACAGATCAAGGAAGCCCGGCGCGGGTTGTTCGGGTTTACGCTTCCCAGAATCCGCCTGTTTGGTGGCGGTGGCAAGGACAAAGACCGGGTACGGGAAGAAGAGGTCAAGGAGATCACCACAACGATCAAATCGGCCAAACTGTCCCCTTTAAAAAAGTGGCGGTTCGTATTGGAAGATGGTGCAAGATGGATACAGACGGATACCAAGCTTCCTGCGCGCGATCCAAAGCCAGGTGATGAAATCCGTATCAAAAGAGGTGCTATTGGTGGCTACATGGCCAGCATCAAAGGCCAGCGCAGTATCAGAGTGAAGCGTATCAACTAGAAAATCCGTATTGGAAGTTCCGCGTCAGTTCATCGGCCCGGTCAGCAAAATCGGGTCAATGCGCGCCTTGTTCCATTTCATCGACCAGTGCAGATGCGGGCCGGTGGCGCTGCCAGTGGCCCCGATCCGGCCGATCGGTTCGCCGCGCTTGACCACCTGACCGGTCTTCACGAGAATTTCCGAACTGTGCAGGAACGCGCTGTTCAGCCCCATCCCGTGATCGATAATCAAAAGATTGCCTTCCAGCGAGAAAGGCCGGTTCGTTGCCAGTGTAACCACCCCATCGGCGGGCGCGACATAATAGGTGCCGGTTTTCGCGGCTATATCAATGCCGCTATGATAGCTGCCGGGCGTTCCGTTATAGATGCGCTGATTGCCAAACATGCCTGAAATGCGGCCTTTTGCTGGCCAGACAAAAGTCAGACGCCACCCATCACTGTGGCTGTTTTACGCCCCGGCCGCCATTTTTTTGG
>JBCBZY010000147.1:0-6721 GCA_039815115.1 Pseudomonadota bacterium
AGCGATCCCGCCGCTGAATCAGGCCGATTGGCTGGCTGAGTTCGAGAAATACAAGCAAATACCGGAATATATCGAGATTACCGGACCGGCGGGCATGACACTTTCGGACTTCAAGTTCATTTATTTCTGGGAGTGGGTACACCGGTTGCTGGGACGGGTTATTGGCCTGGCCTTTGCCCTTCCGCTGTTTTTCTTTGCGATTCGGAAAGCCATTCCCGCCGGTTATGGCTGGAAACTGACCGGACTGCTGCTGCTGGGCGGCCTGCAGGGATTTATCGGTTGGTGGATGGTGAGCTCCGGCCTGTCCGAACGCACTGATGTCAGTCATTTCCGTCTGGCTACCCATTTGCTGCTGGCGCTGTTTATTTTGGGTTGTCTGGTCTGGACCGCTCTGGATATCCGGCGGCTGGCCAGTGGACACTCCGTTCCGGCCCAGCTCACCGGCTTTGGCGCGATTGTCCTGGCGGTGCTGTTCATACAACTGCTCTTTGGAGCCTGGGTCGCCGGCCTCAATGCCGGATATGTGTCGAACACCTGGCCGCTCATGAATGACTATTTTGTCCCCGGCGGAATCGACTTTGCAGCAGGAATATTCGCCGCATTACACAGCGACCCCTATCTGACGCACTTCGTGCATCGCTGGTGGGCCTGGGTTGTGGTCGGTTTTCTGGTGGTCCTCGCCCGCAGAATCCGGACACAGGTGCGTGCGGCATCGATCGCCATACATATCGCTTTCGGTGTACAGATCCTGCTTGGCATCGCGACGGTCATGACCGGCATGAATATCACCCTGGCCGTTTTGCATCAGGCCGTGGGGGCACTGGTAGTGATGGCAACGGTGTGGGGTGTCCATGTTCTGGGGCGCCCGGACGGGACACGAGATACCTCTTCAAAATGGGCTCGGTATTAAAATACCCGTCGGGAAAGCCGCTCTTGCGCTTGACTTCGAAGAAAAACAGCGCCAATAGCGCCCTACTTGGCGGGGCGCTGGCGTCCCGCTTTTGCTATTTTTAATTCATCGCTCCCTTACGGAGCATTCACAGGAGTATGGCCATGAAGGCTATCAGCAAGCAGACTCAGTCGGTCAAACCGGCAGATGTCGAAAAGAAATGGCACATTATTGATGCCACAGATCTGGTCGTTGGCCGTGTCGCTTCGATCATTGCCAATATATTGCGCGGCAAGCACAAGCCGAGCTACACCCCGCATGTCGATTGTGGTGATCATGTTATCGTGATCAACGCCGGCAAGGTGAAGTTCACCGGCAACAAGACCAGCAAGAAGATCTATTACAAGCACACCGGTTATCCCGGTGGTCTCAAGGAACGCACGGCGGAAAAGGTCCTCGAAGGCCAGTTCCCGGAGCGTGTTCTGGAGAAAGCTGTTGAGCGCATGATCCCCAAAGGTCCGCTTGGCTTCGCCCAGATGCGCAACCTGCATCTCTTTAACGGTACCGAACATCCTTATGATGGCCAGAGCCCGCAGCCGCTGGACGTGGCATCCATGAATCGCAAAAACAAGGTGAGCGCATAATGTCAGACGTAAAAACAGATCTCGCCGATCTCAAGGATATCGCTGGTGACGCTGCGGCCGAAGCGCCGGCTGGTGACGCTCCAGTCGAAACAGCCCCTCCGGTTGAAACCATGCCACTGCGCGAGCAGGAGCTGGACCAATATGGCCGCGCTTACGCAACCGGTCGCCGCAAGGATGCGGTTGCCCGTGTCTGGCTGAAGCCCGGCAAAGGCAAGATCACGGTCAATGGCCGCGATCAGGAAACCTATTTCGCGCGTCCGACCCTGCGTCTGGTGCTCAACCAGGTATTTGCGATCACCGAGCGTGAAGGCCAGTATGATGTTGATGTGACCGTCAAGGGTGGCGGACTTTCCGGGCAAGCCGGTGCGGTCAAGCACGGGATCTCTCAGGCACTAACCAAATATGAGCCCGCGCTGCGTTCCACGGTAAAAGCCGCTGGCTTCCTGACCCGTGACAGCCGGAAGGTTGAGCGGAAAAAATACGGCAAAGCCAAGGCGCGCAAGAGCTTCCAGTTCTCCAAGCGCTAGGTTTCAGCAGACATATGTTTCAAAAAGGCGGCCACATGGTCGCCTTTTTTATTGGGATGGTGCAAGCAGGCTGCTAGATGCCGGTCGAGGATAAGGAGAACCGATCATTGCAGGACCGGAGTTTTGTCAGCCATCACGTTTGTTCCCGGACAGGGGAGAAGCTGCCAGCCGGTGAAGTGCAGAACCTGTCTCCTGCCGGCGCGCCGATCCTGGTGCGATATGATCTGGATGCCGTGCGGTCTGCGATGACCAAGGAGAAGCTCGCCGGTAGAGACCTGAATTTCTGGCGATACCGGGAACTGCTTCCGATGTCGGATCCCGCGAATATCGTGTCGCTGGGTGAACAGTTTACGCCTCTGGTGCCACTAACTGGCAGTCTCGGCGAACAGGTTTTGATCAAGGATGAAAGCCGTCTGCCGACCGGTTCGTTCAAGGCCCGGGGTCTGGGCATGGCGGTGTCCATGGCAAAGGAGCTGGGCCTGAAGAAACTGGCCATCCCGACCAATGGCAATGCCGGCGCTGCCTTGTCGGCCTATGCCAGCCGCGCCGGAATGGAATCTTATGTCTTTTGCCCGGATGACACGCCAGCAATCAATGTGACCGAAACCGTCTTGCAGGGTGCGCATGTCTGGCGGGTCAATGGCCTGATCAATGATTGCGGCCACATTGTCGGCGAAGGCGAGAAAGAAATGAGATGGTTCAACGTCGCGACGTTGAAGGAGCCCTACCGCGTCGAAGGCAAGAAAACGATGGGCATCGAACTGGCCGAACAGCTGGGCTGGCAGGTGCCGGACCTGATTTTCTATCCCACCGGCGGCGGAACCGGCCTGATCGGCATGTGGAAGGCATTTGACGAGCTCGAAGCCATTGGTTTTATCGGACCGGAAAGACCGCGCATGGTGGCAGTCCAGTCGACGGGTTGCGCGCCGATTGTCCGGGCCTGGAAAGAGGGCAAGGAAGAGGCCGAAATCTGGGAAGATGCCACGACAGCGGCAGCCGGGATCCGGGTTCCTGTTGCCCTTGGCGATTTCCTCATATTGCGTGCGCTCAAGGAGTCGGACGGCTTCGCCATCGCTGTGGATGATGAGGCGATCATGGCGGCGCAGCAAAAGATCGGCCGGGAGGAAGGCCTGCTGCTGTGTCCGGAGGGTGCCGCGACGGTCGCTGGCTATGAGGCTGCTCTCGAACAGGGACTGATCAGCAAGTCGGACCGTGCCGTGTTGTTCAACTGCGGTAATGGCCTCAAATATCCGATGCCGCCCGCCGCAGCATCACTTGACCGGCATCAGCCGGTTGACTGGGGTGCCATTGCCAGCGCCTGATTGCCCGGTTACCGTCGCCGGATGAAATGGATCATGGCATTGATTGTGGTCGGCCTCGTGCTGGGCGGACTGGTCTACTGGTTCCTGTCTCAACCAGGTCCGCGCCAGCTGGATATTGCAAACAACCTGATTCCCGGAGACGGCGATGCCCGGCTGCTGGTCAGCGATCAGATATATGACCAGGAACTGGGGCTCGGGCTGGATATCTGGGCGCCAAGTTCCGAACCGGCGCAAAAGTTGCCGGTTGTGGTCTTCATTTACGGCGGTGGATGGCATGCCGGATCCAAGGACCATTACGCCTTTGCCGGCCGGGCGCTGGCCCATCGCGGTTTCCTGACAGTCCTTGCCGATTATCGACTTTTTCCGAAGGCCAGGTTCCCGGGATTTGTCGAAGACAGTGCGAAGGCCGTTTCATGGGTTCATGACAATATTGCGCGCTTCGGGGGTGATCCGGAGACGATCTTCCTGTCCGGCCAATCCGCCGGAGCCTATAATGTCATGATGCTGGCGCTCGACCGCCAGTGGCTCGGTCGGCTCGGCAAGCAAACCGATATCATCAAGGGTGTTGCGGCGTTGGCCGGACCATATGATTTTTATCCCTTTGACTCTGATTCCACGAAGAACAGCTTTGGCAGCTATCACAAGCCGGACATGACCCAGCCGGTCAATTTTGTTCGCCCGGATGCGCCGCCTTTGTGGCTTTCAACCGGCACGGCCGATACCCAGGTTCGTCCGCGCAACAGCCGGATATTGCACGACCGGATTCTCGATGCCGGAGGTGATGCGGAATATGTCGAATATCCGGACATGGGGCATCTCGAGATCATGATGGCTGTCGCCAAACCGTTCCGGCACAAGGGACCAGTTCTGGAGGACATGGTTGCTTTTTTCGAACGCCGACGGGACCAGTTGCAGATCAATGCTCAGCCGGACTGACCGGTCCGGATTTCCTTGAGTAGCGACCAGCTGATCCACAGCAGCATTGCTGCTCCCAGCGCCGATGACAACAGCATCGCGATCGCGGCGCCGGATGCGGCATAGTCCGGGAGCAGAACCGCCAGCAAACCGAGCAATACCAGCAGCGCAAACAGGCGCAGCAGGAAAGCCGTTCCTGCACGATCTGATGCTTGAATCAGCGGCTCCAGTCCTACGCCGACAAGATTGATGATTGTTGCTGCCGCCAGCAGCAGGAGGAGGGGATAAGCGGGGAGATAGTCTGGTCCCGACATCAGCTGGATGAGTGGCTGCCCGAGCAGCACAAGAACCACGAACATGCTGATCCCGGCGACAGCCGATATCCGCAAGGAGCGGAAAAACAGGCGGGACAGCTCGTCAAAATTCCGCTGGCCATACAAACGGGACAGTTCTGCAAATATCGGCCGCGCGAAAATCTCGGTGAGGCGATTGATACTGTTCGCGAGCTGATCGGCGAGCCGGAAGAGCCCGGCGGCAATCGCTCCGACGAACAGGCCGACGATGATGACGACAAACCGTTCCCGGATCACGTTGAGCAAGTGGGACAGATTGGTTGCGAGGAGAAAGCGGAAAAACAGGGAACGTGACGGCATTTCCGCCGGTTGCTGGTCCAGTAGTTCGGCGGGAGGCTGCGCGGCATTGCTGCCATTGCGCCACACCAGCAGCCACAGGATCAGCGCACAGACAAGCTCTGACACGCCCCAGACGATCAGAAACCCGGCCATGGTTGGTTCGGTGAGGACAAGAGCGGCAGCGCCGGCCATGCGGAGGACCGGAATGCTTACATCCCCAATAGCCCCGTCGCGAAACCGGTCCTGCGCGCGCAATATGCCGGTGGGAGTAGAGCGGAATGCGAAGAGAAGGATCAGCGTATAAATGAGCAGACCGGATTGAATGTCCGGCTCTAGTCCGAATTGTTCGGCCAGCGGCGGCAGCAGGAACCACATCAGAACGCAGGCGAGGATTCCGCCTCCCGCTTCAACAAGAAACCCGCGCCGGGCAATCCGGCGAAACCCGCTTCGGTCCGGTCCCGCAAGCAACGGGGTACCAAATTGCACGATCGCCTGCCAGGTCTGGACCCGGAAAAAGGCCGCGACAATCTGACCGGTGCTGACAATCAGAATGAATGTCCCGAAACCTGCAACGCCCAGCGACCGCGTGACAATAGCCAGATAGAACAGACTGAGAATGGCGCTGACACCCTTGCTCGAAAAGAGCCAGGCGCTGTTACGGAAGACCCGGAACAGCGCGTCTTCACTCGTTTTCCAGCTGTTCAGGAAATTTCTGGTCAAACCTGCGTTCAACCCCGCTTTTCTGTTGCTTCGGACATCGGGGATTTGGCTAACCGGCAACCAGTGCTATGGCAATGATATTCCGCTGACGGGAAATTTTCCGGTTGCGGCCGCAAACAGGGTTGATCTTTTTCCAGGCTTGGCGAAAGGAACTGAAATGCAAGAGAAATTTGATGTCATATTGCTCGCAGCGCAACGGACCGGTGTGGTCAATCCGCTGGCAGTAGCCCATGGCGTGAGCCACAAATGTCTGATCCCGATTGCCGGGGAAAAGCTGATTTCCCGCACGTTGAAAACCGTCGTCTCGCATCCGGGATGCCGGGCGGTCCACATATTGATTGAACCGGACGGACGGGAGGCAGTGGAGCCCGTGGCAATGCAATATGCGAGGGAAGATTTGCCGATCCATTTCATCGCCTCCGATTCGAGCATTGCGGCGAGTGTAATCCTCGGCTGTGAGAACGGAACGGGGCCCTTCGTTGTCACCACCGCCGACAATGTGCTCGTCAAGCACGAGACTTTCGACAAGGTGGTCAATGCGCTGAATAGCGGAGCAGATGCCGTCGCAGGCCTGGCCAACAAGGATGATATTCGAGCTGTCCACCCCCGGGCCCAAGGCGGATATTATGAATTTCGGGATCATGGCTATGCCAATTGCAACATGTACGGAATTGCCGGGATGCATGCCCTGAAAGCGGCGGAGATTTTCCGCGAAGGCGGACAATTCATGAAAAACCCGAAACGGCTGATCAACGCCTTCGGACTGTTCAACATATTGCTGATGCGGTTCCGGCTGGTCACGATCGACGGGGCGTTCAAGCGCATGTCGAAGCGGTTCGGAATCACCATAAGACGGGTTCCGCTGACTGATGGTACGCAGGCGATTGATGTCGATAATGACCGGACTTACCGGATCGTGGAAGCGATCCTGAACGGCAATGTCGACAGCCTGGTGATTGAAGACTGACAATCCGCCAATTTCTGCGGCAGTACGGCCCAAAGCACTAGTCATTCAGGCATTGAAATCAGCGCGAAACCGGCTATGAAAGACTGAATTCAAAGAATTTTCCGC
>JBCBZY010000009.1:0-21877 GCA_039815115.1 Pseudomonadota bacterium
AATTCGTAATTGTCTCCTTGTCCACTTGTCCCCTTGTCCCCCTGTCTCCTTGTCCTCCAACCAAAGCATAAGTAGAATACGTCGTATCCTCACTCGGCCCATATAAATTAAATATCTGCTGAATTTGGGGATGTTTTTCGAGTTGCTTTACTTCGCCTGGGCAGGCGCCGAGCGTTTCGCCGCCGGATTGACGGATCCCCTGGATATCGCCGCCCGTCCGCGGTGGCCACTGGATCCTGATGCCGAAAAAGCCCGGGGCGCGGGAGTAAAAGCATGAATCAGATCAAACTGGGCGTTATGGGCGCCGGGGCATGGGGTACCGCGCTGGCGCAGGTTTTGTCGGAAGGACAGCGGGAGCTTCTGCTCTGGGCTCGCGAACCGGAAGTTGTGGACCAGATTAATGAGAACCATGAGAACGCCAGCTTTCTGGAAGGGCACAAGTTGCGCGAAAATATTCGGGCTACCCATGATCTTGCCGAACTGGCGGATTGTGATGGTATCTTGATGGTGACACCGGCCCAGCATTTGCGGGCCAGTATCAACGCCTTGCCCGACACAAATGCCGCGCTGATCCTCTGCAGCAAGGGCATTGAAGCCGATACCCGGATGCTGATGAGCGATGTTGCGCGTGAATTGCGCCCGGACAACCCGTTGGCGGTGCTGTCCGGACCAACATTTGCGCATGAAGTTGCCCAGGGACTGCCGACAGCACTGACCCTTGCCTGTGAGAACAAGGCACTTTGGGACAAGCTCTATCCGGCAGTGGCCAAGTCCAGTTTCCGGCCCTATTTTTCGGGTGATATTGTCGGGGCAGAAATCGGCGGTGCGGTGAAAAATGTCCTCGCAATCGGATGCGGAGTCGTCGACGGAGCGGGGCTGGGTCAGAATGCTCGTGCCTCGCTTATCGGACGCGGCTTTGCCGAAATGCAGCGATACGGGAAAGACCGGGGTGCCCGATTGGAAACGCTTTCGGGTCTGTGCGGTCTTGGCGACCTGGTCTTGACTTGTTCGTCCACAAACTCCCGCAATTTCTCTCTTGGCCGGGGACTGGGTGCCGGCGAGTCCGCTGACAGCCTCATGTCCAACAGGTCAACCGTTGCCGAAGGGGCATTCACTGCGCCGGTTCTGCAGCAAGACGCCCAGTCGCGCTCGGTTGAAATGCCGATTGTGGATGCCGTTTGCGCACTGCTTGCGGGTGGGGTTGAGGTTCATCAAGTGGTCGAGCGGCTGATGTCCCGGCCGCTGGTGGCCGAACGGCGCTGACATTTTCCGGTCAAGCCGGACAGTCCAAAAGATGACAAGTCTCACGGGCTCGGCTAAGCGGGTTGCCATCATTAAAACACAACCGTCAACTGCCGGAGAGAAACCTTTTGAACACCCCTGAATCCTCAGGATCCACTGGTGCGGCAGTCCCCGGTTCTTCCTCCACTGACGGCGAATCCCGGGAGGACATTGCGGCGCTGGCCAAAGGCGGCCGGACCAATATTTTCGGTTTTCTGCTCCGCCTCGCTGCCCGCCTGCCCTTCCTGTTCGTGGCAGGGCGGATGTACGGGGCGGAGGCCCTGGGCCGGTTCGCCTACGCAATCCTCGTCATCGAATTCGCGGCCCAGATCGCCACACTGGGGCTGAAACGCGGTCTGGCGGAACAGTTGAGCCGGACCGAACGCCCGCATGTACATGTCGTCTGGGATGGCCTGATCGTCAGCTTTTTTGCCTCTGCCATGGCCGCGCTTCTGCTCATCGCCTTTCCGCAAATCATGTTCCCGAACAGCGAAATCAACGGTTTCGACCGGTTCCTGCCTGTTGTCATTTTTGCGATTGCGGGGGCCGATGTGGCGTTAGCCGCACTCGCTTATCGCTATGACATTGCCTCAACCGTCCGTGCGCGATCCATCGTCGAGCCCTGGACGATCAGCATTGTCGCCGTGCTGTTCGCCTGGCCGCTGATGCCTTTCTTTTCACTCCGGGACGGTCTGATCATTTCTTATGTCGTCTCGATGCTCGCCGCCCTCGCGGCATCACTCTGGCCATTGATGCGCAGCTATGGCCTGCCTTGGGGTTGGCGCCCCAAACCGTTGGCGCTGGCTGCAATTACGCGCCGCAACATGCCCTTGGCCGCTGCTGATGCGGTGGAATGGGGATCCCGGCGACTGGATCTCGCCATTTTGGGCCTGTTTGCCTCTCCCGCCATTGTCGGGATCTATTATGTCGCCCAGCAGGTCGCGAGCCTGCCGCAGAAACTCAAAACCAGTTTTGACCCGATATTGGGGCCGGTCATCACCCGCAATCTCGAGGCGGGCAATCTGAAAGGCATCGCGGCACAGGTCAGTCAGGTCGGGTTCTGGATCATCGCAGCGCAGGCCGGAATTGCCCTGGCACTGGCTATCCCTGGCGAAGCCGTCATGGGGTTGGTTGGTCCCAATTTCGTGGGTGGGACTGGCGCCCTCGCCTTCCTGTTGGCTGCGGAAGCGGTGGCCGCAACGGCGGTCGTCAGCGAGTCCGCACTAGTCTATGTCGCCAGGCATCGCAATTTGCTGATTTCACTATCGATGCTGCTGTTGCAAGCCGGGCTCAGCGTAGCGTTTATCCAGATCTGCATGCGTCTCGGCTGGGGACCGCTTTTTCAGGCCGCAGCCGTGGCTGCAGCGCTCATGGTTGCCCTCGCCTATGCCTCGCTGGTCAAGGCGATATTCCTGTCCAAACTGCTGGGCGCTTCGGTCAACGGCTGGCGCTGGTCGCTTATACTTGCAGCCATGGTGGGAACAGCCGTCGGTTATCTGGCGACCTATCTGCCCGAATGGGCCGAGCTGATCATCGGCATCCCGATGATCCTCGGCAGCTATGCCTACGTGATCTGGAAATGGGGATTTGGCCCGGAAGACCGGACCTTGTTCAAGATGAAGGGCTGATCCCGGATCGGCGGAGGATTATCCCAGACGTTCTGCAACCATCGCCTTGATATCGGCTTCCGGCCGCGCGCCATAATGGGAGATCACTTCTGCAGCGGCGATCGCGCCCATGGTCAGGCTGTCTTCCATCGACCGTCCTTCTCCATATCCGCTCAGGAATCCGGCAGCAAAAAGATCGCCCGCCCCAGTCGTATCGACCACCTTCTCAACTGGTTCCGCAGCCACGGCATGGGTCTGGCCGTCTCGGACAGCGATGGCGCCTTTCTCGCTGCGGGTGACGACCAGCGTTTCCACCCGGGCCGCGGTACGGGCGACAGCATCACCAAAATCCTCGGTTTCACACAGCGATTTGATCTCTTCTTCATTGGCAAACAGGATGTCGATCTTTCCGTCCGCAATAAGCCGAACGAAATCCGCGCGGTGCCGGGCAATACAGAACCCGTCCGACAGGGTGAAGGCGACCTTGCGGTCATTTTTCCGTGCGATGTCAATCGCCAGTGCCATCGCCGCTTTCGGCTCTTCGGCATCCCAAAGATAGCCCTCCAGATAGAGAATTGCGCCACTTGCAATCAGATCGGCATCGACCGAGGATGGTGGCAGAAATTGGGAAGCGCCGAGAAAAGTGTTCATCGTCCGCTGTGCATCGGGCGTGACAAAGATCAGGCAGCGCGCAGTCGGCGGTTCCTTGCCCAGGGGCGGGACGTCAAAATCGATCCCCGTGGCGCGAATGTCATGGGTGAACACTTCGCCCAGCTGATCATCAGCAACCTGCGCGATCAGGGCACATTGCCGACCCAAGGTGGAAGCCCCGGCCAGTGTGTTGGAGCCGGAGCCCCCGCTGATTTCGCGGGCCGGCCCCATGTCACGATACAGCTCCTTCGCACGGTCGGCATCGATCAAAGCCATGGACCCCTTGACCAGCTGCTCCTCTTGGAGAAAGCTGTCATCGGACTGGGCGATAACGTCAACAATGGCATTTCCGACGGCGACAATGTCGTAGCGGGCTTCGGTGGTCATGGAATATCCTTTTGATCTCGAACGAACTGGATCGGGCGTTAAGGCTATCGACGCGATGCTTCAAGCAGAATCCCTCGCCGGTCCTGATCTGAGATTCCCCCAAATCAAATTGACCGCAGCGCCGGAACCATGACATGATCAGACGATGATCAATGCCCTGCTTTTGTCGGTATCTCAGCTGACCGATCGCAAGATTCTGCTGCTGTTGCTCAAAGTGGTCGGCATAACCCTGCTGTTGCTGGCGACACTGGGAGTGGCCGTTTGGTATGGTTTGACCTTGTTGTTTGCTTGGATGGATCTTGGCGACGGGGGTTTGGCAGCGGCCGCCACAGCCGCGATTATCGCGATCTTTGCTGCCGTTTTCCTGTTTCGTGTCATCGCGATGTTTGTTCTCAACATTTTTTCAGATGTGATCGTTGATGCGGTTGAGGCGCGGTATTATCCGGAAAGCGCCGTCTCAGCCCGGCCCCCCGGATATGTCACAGGACTGAAAATGGGACTGGCGTCTGCAGGGCGTGCCATCGGCTATAATATTCTCGCTCTGCCGGTCTACATCCTCTTGTTGTTCACAGCGATAGGCACCCCGATTGCTTTTTTCGCGGTCAACGCTCTTTTGATCGGTCGCGACCTGCAGGACATGGTGATTGCCCGTCACGTGGACGATCCGGGTACCGCCAACCCGCAAATACAACTGGCGAAAGCACCGCGTTTCGGGCTCGGGCTGGTGACTGCCATTTTGCTCGCCATCCCGTTTGTCAATTTTCTTGCGCCTGTTATCGGAGCCGCTATGGCTACGCACATGGTTCATTTGCAGCGTCAGGAGAACCCCTCCCCATGATCCGGAAAATGGCTGCGCTCGCCCTGGTGCCCGCCCTCGCCGCCTGTGCCTCGACCATACCCCCGGCCACGCCAACCATGCCGACGGCAGCGCAATCGCCGCTTAATGATGTGGCAGGACTGGACCTGGTCATGGGCAAGACCGCACGGCAACTGGTCCGCCTCTTTGGCAATCCCCGCACCGATGTGGCCGAACCACCGGCACGCAAGCTGCAATTCTCCAGCGGTGCCTGTATTTTGGATGCCTATCTCTATCCCTCACCCAATGGCGGGGAAAGCCGGGTGACGCATATCGACACGCGGCGCAGCGATGGCGCAATTGTTGACCGGGTTTCCTGCGTCAATGCCTTGCGCACGCGCTAGTCTCTGGCCCATTCCTCCTGAACAGTGGCGTCGGTTTCATCTTTGCCGTAGCGCAGCTTCTCATCGGCGAAAGCCGCTTTGTCGAGTTGTGACAACGCCCAGACCGCCGCTCCGCGAACCACAGGCTCCTCGTCATGGAGCAGTTTTCTCACCGCCGGAACAAGCTGCCTGTCTGCACTGTTCCCGGCAGCGATCAGGGCATTGCGCACCATCCGGTTGCGACCGGTGCGCTTGATCGGCGATCCGGAAAAAATCTTGCGAAACCCCGCATCATCCATGTCGAGCAAATCAACAAGTGCCGGAGCAGCCAGCTCCGCACGCGGCAGGAAAGCTTTCTGGCTCGCGGCAGCAGAAGCAAATTTGTTCCACGGACACACCGCCAGGCAGTCGTCACAGCCATAAATGTGGTTACCCATAGCCGCGCGATATTCGACGGGTATCGGACCCTTGTTCTCAATGGTCAGGTAGGAGATACAGGCGCGAGCGTCGAGCTGGTAAGGTGCAGGGAAAGCATTGGTGGGGCATATGTCCTGACAGGCATTGCAGCTGCCACAACGATCTTTCCCGGCCGCCGACGGCTCCAGATCCAATGTGGTGTAAATAGCACCGAGAAACAGCCAGCTGCCATGATCCCGGCTGACTATGTTGGTATGTTTCCCTTGCCAGCCTAGTCCTGCCGCTTCCGCAAGCGGCTTTTCCATGACCGGCGCGGTATCGACGAAGACCTTGACCTCGCAATCGCTCTGGTCGACCAGCCAGCGCGCCAGTCGCTTCAGCGCACGTTTGACAATATCATGATAGTCCTTGCCCTGCGCATAGACCGAAATGCGGCCGTGATCCGCTACCTTTTCCAGCGCAAACGGATCCACTTCCGGTGCATAGCTCATTCCGAGCATGATCACCGATCGGGTTTCTGGCCACAGCGCGACGGGACTGGCTCGCTGCCCGGCCCGGTCAGCCATCCAGATCATGTCGCCATTGCAACCCTCCGCCAGCCATTTCTGCAACCGCTTTCCGGCCTCGGGTGCCAGATCTGCTGGCGCGATGCCAAAGGCGGCGAAGCCTTCTTCCGCCGCCCTTTTTTCCAGATCTTGGGTCAATCTTAACTTGTCATTGGCCATAGGAGCGCTTTATCTGTCAGACAGCCGCTATATGAAAGCCGTAAATGACTTTTATTCCCTCGGAAATTGCAGTTGAAGCCCGAAATATCGTCAAGCGTTTTGATGGTGACGTGGCGGTGGACGGCATCGATCTCAGCATCCCGCGCGGCAGCATATTCGGGATATTGGGGCCCAATGGCGCCGGCAAGACAACAACCCTGCGAATGCTGCTCGGGATCATTGATCCGGACGCGGGCGAGCGATTCCTGCTCGGCTCACCGGATCCCATATCGCGAGCGCACAGAGTCGGGTATCTGCCGGAAGAACGCGGGCTTTACCAGTCGATGAAGGCCTTTGATGCCATTGCGTTCATGGGCGCACTGCGCGGCCTGCCGCTGGCCAAGGGACGCGAACGCGGTCGGCAGATGATGGTGGATCACGGACTAGGCGATGCGGTCGACAAGCAGATCCGGCAGCTGTCCAAGGGAATGGCACAGACGGTGCAATTGCTCGGCACCATCGTGCACGAACCGGACCTGATCATTCTCGATGAACCTTTTTCCGGCCTTGATGCGCTCAATCAGGGCAAGCTGGAGCGGCTGATCCGGGCGCAGGCGGACAAGGGTGTGACCGTTATTTTTTCCACCCATGTCATCGCCCATGCCGAGCGTTTGTGCGAGGAAATCGCGATTGTTGCGCATGGCAAGATCCCGTTCGTGGGCAAGGTGTCGACTGCGCGTGATCGCCTGCGTCCGCAAGTGCATCTGGAGACGCGCGATCTCGATGGCCCCTGGCGCTCTGCCATTCCGGCTGATTGTCAGCCGCTCGGCCACAACTGGCATTTCACGCTGCCCGAAAGCGGCGTGGAGCCCTTGCTTCGCGCGTTGATTAAAGGCGATGCCGGAATCCAGTCCCTGTCGATTGAACGTCCCGGCCTGCACGATGCGTTTGTGTCGATCGCCGGGGAAGCGGTTGCGAAGAAAATGGAAGAAGACGCGGCGCGAGACCAGACGGTGGAAGCGGCATGAGGGAAACCATACGGGCAGCTTTCGTCATCGCCCGGCGCGATTTCACGGCGATTATCTTTTCGAAATCCTTTTTTATCTTTCTCGCCGGCCCGCTCTTTCCCCTGATCATCGCCATTGCCGCCGGTGGTCTGGGCAAACAGGTCAACCAGGATATTGATCGCCCGATTATCGGGATTGCGCTGAATTCGAACGAAAGCGCGGCCATTCTGGCGGCACGTAAAAAGCTGGTAGCCAATCTTGGGGAGAATGGTGTCCCGGAACTGGTCAGGCTGGATGGTGTGGATCCGGATGATCCCAATATCGCCAGCCAGCTGGACAAGGCGGTGCGACCGCTGACGGCGATATTGTCGGGAAGTCTCGAAAATCCACGGCTGACCGGATCCGAACGCGATATCCGGCGTTGGCAGGGGAGAATGGCTCTGCTTTCCGAAACCGCGCTGTCTCGCCCCCAGCCGGTAGAAGTGGAAGCCCAAGTCGTCGCATCGACAGGCAGCGCAACCAAGCGCAACCGGCTGGCAACGGCGCAGGGCGGCCAGATCATCCTCATCCTGCTGACGATGATATTGGCCGGGATGGTTCTGTCCAATCTGGTCGAGGAAAAGACCAACAAGATTATCGAAATACTCGCTGCCGCGATTCCGATGGATGCGATATTTCTCGGCAAGCTTTTTGCAATGCTCGGCATGGCGATTGTCGGGATCACGGTCTGGGCGACACTGGGCTTTCTCGGGCTGACGCTGGTAACTTCCGGCTTGCCCAATCTGCCTGCACCGGCCGTCGGCTGGCCGATATTCTGTGTCTTGATGATCCTCTATTTCTCTATGGCCTACCTGCTGCTGGGCTCCCTGTTCCTCGGCATTGGCGCCATGGCCGCAACGGTCCGGGAGGTGCAGACTCTTTCCATGCCGGTTACCATGGGTCAGTTGCTGGTC
Source organism: Pseudomonadota bacterium (assembly GCA_039815115.1). GTDB lineage: Bacteria > Pseudomonadota > Alphaproteobacteria > Sphingomonadales > Sphingomonadaceae > Parasphingorhabdus. The sequence continues at coordinate 8,187 of JBCBZY010000009.1, forward strand.
TTCTTTCTGGCCGCCTTCTCCGTCACCAAACTGGGAGAGCCGGTGGAATGGGCTGCCGTGCTGATCCCGTTCAGTTCACCCTTTGCCATGATTGCCCGTGCAGCGCAGATGGACAATCTCTGGCAACATGGTGTGGCGCTGATCTGGCAGGGCATGTTCACGCTGGTCATCATCCGCTTCAGCGTGATGCTGTTCCGGCGCAATGTCATGAAATCCGGCAATAGTGGTGGGAAAAAGGGTCTTTTGTCTCGTTTTCGCAGCCAATAACGTCTTGGTCCAAAACCATTTGCAGAAAATTCATTGACATTGCTGTCAATAAATAGACACTGATCGGGTTTTGAAACGCAACCGATTGCCGCAAAGGCAGCGGCAGGAGAGAGACCATGGCATCCGTCCCCGTAATTGATCTGAACAATCTGACCACTTCGCCGACTGCTGACGAGGCGCTCGAGGCATGGTACAAGCGAAATCCGCCCATATCCAACGAAGATGCGAATCCCTGGGATGTCAGCCGGGCAGAATTGTACAGCAAGGATTTGTGGCGCAAGCCATTTGCCGAAATGCGCGAACAGGCACCAATCAACAAGGTTGAGGGCGGCATTCACGGCGATTACTGGAACATCACCACCTACAAGCCGATCCAGCATGTCGAGGCGCTGCCGGATATCTACTCATCGGATGTGGCGCATGGTGGCATCACCATCGCCGACCCTGACTTTGACGAAGACTTTCAGCTGCCGATGTTCATTGCCATGGACCGGCCGAAACATACCGGTCAGCGCCGCACCGTGGCCCCGGCCTTCACACCGACCGAAATGCAGCGGATGGAAACCGAGATTCGCCAGCGCACCGCCGAAGTGCTCGACGGCCTCCCTTGGGACAAGCCGTTCGACTGGGTCGACAAGGTTTCGATTGAACTGACCACCGGCATGCTCGCCATCCTGTTCGGGTTCCCCTGGGAAGACCGCCGGCTGCTGACCTATTGGTCGGACTGGGCGGGTGATGTCGAACTGTCGGTGGCGGAAGACCTGACCGATCAGCGCCGCCAGATTCTGTATGAAATGGGTGCCTATTTCCAGCAACTCTGGAACGAACGGGTCTCTGCCGAGCCGACTCCGGATCTCATTTCGATGATGATCCACAGCGAAGCCATGCGGGACATGGACCCAATGGAATTCATGGGCAATCTGGTTCTGCTGATCGTTGGCGGCAATGACACGACTCGCAACACCATGTCCGGTGTTGCTTACGGGCTGAGTCAGTTCCCGGACGAGCGCGAGAAATTGCAACAGAATCCCGACCTGATTCCCAATGCTGTTCAGGAACTGATCCGCTGGCAGACGCCGCTGGCCCATATGCGGCGGACGGCGCTGGAAGATCATGACCTGTTCGGTCACCAGATCAAAAAGGGTGACAAGGTCGTAATGTGGTATATTTCGGCCAATCGCGACGAAGAGATATTCCCGGAAGCCGACAAAATCATCGTCGACCGGGAGAATGCCCGTCGCCATCTGGCCTTTGGATATGGCATTCACCGCTGTGTCGGCGCGAGGCTGGCGGAACTGCAGATCCGTATTTTGCTCGAGGAAATGCACAAGCGCCGGATGCAGGTCAATCCGACGGGCAAGATGCGCCGCGTCCATGCCTGCTTCGTCCACGGCTTCCGCGAGCTTGAGGTGGAACTGTCCAAATATTGATCACCGCGGGTTCAGCCCCCATATTGTAACAATCTGGCGATTTCTCCCGAATAGCAGGTAGAAAGAGCGAAAAGGATTGCTGGAATATGTTGAACCGTCGAAAACTGGTTGCGGCAGGATTGCTAGGCGCAGGCGGCGTAGGTCTGGCCAGCCTGACTGGTATGGGCAGCGTAATGGGCGGCGAGGCCAAGGCCAAAGGCAAATTCAAGATCACCCACACATCCGCTGAATGGAAAAAGAAGCTGGGACCGGCGCGATACCGGATATTACGCCAGGAAGGGACCGAGCGTCCCTATTCCAGCCCGCTTAACAACGAGAAACGCAAGGGCGTTTACGCCTGTGCCGGCTGCAACCTTGGCCTCTACCGTTCAGAAACGAAATATGACAGCGGCACCGGCTGGCCCAGTTTCTGGGCGGCCATCGATGGCCGCGTAGGCACCTCCACCGATTACAAGATTGGCTATGCCCGGACAGAAGTGCATTGTGGTCGATGCGGCGGGCATCAGGGACATATTTTCAACGATGGCCCGAGACCAACGGGGAAACGCCATTGCATCAACGGTCTGGCGCTGCGATTCATTCCCGCCTGATCGGCCGCTTCACTCCGGTGCTTCCATCTGCTGCCAGAATTCCAGCTTGACGCCGTCGCAGTCCAGAATCCAGGCGAATTTCCCGTATCCTTCATCGACATGACCCAGAATTTCGAGGCCCTTCTTGCGTAGCTCATCGACATAGGCATCGAGATCATCCACCCGCAGATTGATCATGAATTTCGCCTTGCTCGGCGCAAGATAATCGCTGTCCTCGTCAAAATGACTGATCAGACTGTATGGATCGTCGCCCTTTTCCTCCGACCAGTTGAGCATCGGGCCATATTCCCCGTCCAGTCCCAGATATTCCTTGTACCATTTGCGTGTGGCAGCAGGATCTTTCACCATGTGAAATACGCCGCCCAACCCGGTTATCCCAGCCATCGTCTCCTCCCAGAGTCTGTTCGTTCTGCACCCCGGAGAAGGGCTAACATATTTTACGGGTCGTTACGTAACTCTTTCCGCACGATCCGCCAGACTTGCAGCTGACTGTCCCGGATATGGACAGGCTGGAGCCAGTCCGGTGGGTTTTCGGTCATCAAGTCTGCTACGAAGCTCTCCGGATTTCTCTCGCGGTAGATCTGAAATTCATCCTCGTCGGCGCAGGTGACGATATATCCGATAGACCTGCTCTCGAGGATCACCCGTGCTTCTGCCGGCGATGAGATGAAGAGACGAATCTGGTCTGCCATGGCTGCGCTGTTGCGATGATGGCTAGTCGCCAGCACATTGTGGCCGGTCAGCAGCAATATCTCGGGACCCACATCAAAAGGCGCGACGATATTGGAACGCGGCAAAATGGAGAGTTTTGCAAGTGACTCCGTTGAATCGCACAGGGGTGCTACTCCGGATTCCCCAGCGTCGTTATCCGCCGACTGCTCATTTCCGAAACTGTTGATGAAGGAAATCGCCAACGGTCCTGGCATGATCAGAAACACCACCGAAGCCGTGGCGAGGATGCGAAAGAGCGGGCTTTGAACCCTGCGCGCAGCCACAAAAGCCTGATGCACTGCCCAGGACATGAACGGCAGGGCATAGGCAGCTGCCACAGCTGATGCGCGCTGAACCAGCAGTGAAACGATCAGTGCCCAGAGAAAGGCATAAGCCAGCAGGAACAGTTTCTCCCCGTCAAATTCCGCGCGCTTGCGCCAACCGATATAGCTCAGGCTCAACAGGCCGACCAGAATCGCGCCGCCCATGAGCGTCATAGAAGTCTTCCAGCGCTGCACCCAGATCGGCAAACCTTCACGCACGCTGACGAGCCAGTAGTCGCGGACCAGCGGATCGAGGCTGGAAAAGGCGCCGGTGGTGCACTGGGGTGCGGTGAAATAAAACACTCCAAGCGCCGCTGCTCCAGCCAGCCCCAGTGCGAGTACTCGTGCCACAACAGCCTTTGGCGCAAGATAGATGGCCGGCAAGACTATCGCTCCGCCCGCCAGACAGGCCAGCAGATGTCCCGGTGAAATCGCGTCGCAATAGTTGATAATCGTGGAAACAAATCCCTGGCTGATGAGGAACAGCACAATGCTCGTCACCAGAAAGGAAGCGAGGGTCCAGAAAAGGCGCTTGCCTTCATCGAGTGAAATCACCCAGCGCCAGGCGAGCAAGGCAATGAAGGCGATCGACAGAGGCAGGCCTTCAAGAGATATGGAAAGCCACAAGGCGAGCGCCGCGCCCATGGCCATGCCACCGCGCCGGCGATCCGGCCAGAACATCGTCCACAAGACAACTAGCGCCATGACAATCTGCCATCCATGATGATCGATCCGCATCGGCCGCAATTGCATCACTACCGGAACCGCGGTGGCAGTCAGCGCAGCAGCCAATATGGCGACGGGACGGTCGAACAGCTGGCTGGTAGTTTTCGCCACAAGTCCCATAGCCAGACCCAGCGCAATCAACGGAACGACAGTCATCGCCACGATTTCAGCGGTCCCCGATCCGAGAAAGGGGGACAAAAGCAGGATCACAAGTGCCAGCGGAATTTCAATCCACCGCGGCCAGTGCATGGGTTGGCTGTCCGGTTCTCCGATGCGGTATTGGGTCGTGTCGAACCAGCTTTGTCCGCCGAGCCAGTCGCGCAGCTGAACTTGCCGCAGCTGGTCATCAGGGCCCCAGCCAATGCCTGTCTGGATCTGTCCCCAGGACACAAGAACAAGCACGGCGCAGACCGCAAGCCAGATCCAGAGGACTGGAAATCGTCCGACCCATTTGGCGATCATGATTATTCCCCGGTTGGTGCGTCGTCGCCGGATCGCGGCTTGGCCTTGAGATAAAGCCACGGAACCCGCTCGGGGTCAAATTGCGACCGATTGTGCCGGTCAAAATAGGGCGGCATGTGATCGCCAACCAGCAAAATGTCGGCTTCGGGGAAATCGCTCGCTGTAATTTCCGTGATCAGCGCCCGGTCGATATCATCGAATATTGCAAATTGCCGGCAAATCATCGGAAACTCGCTGGCCAGCTCCTTGGACACCCGTGCACAATCATCGGCATTCAGATTGGCTCCGGTGGGAACTGGCAGATGAGCGTTCAGGGTCAGCCAGTAAAGAAACGTCGGTTTCTCCGCGCGTTTCAGGTTTTCTGCCAGCATAGCTGGAACCTGCCGGTCGCAAGCGCCCGCAAACACACCGCCACACCATTCCGCACCGCGCTTTTCGAGTTCGGGCCAGAATTCCTGACTTTCAAATCCGATATGGGGATACCACTCATCTCGCTTGAAAAACTCGCCTTTGAAGCTGTGGACGGCGTGGGTAGCATAGCCTTTTTCTGCCAGCTGTGTCGGCAGACAATTGATCCGTTTGGCCTCTGCAGCATCAAGCAGCTCGTAATAGTCACCCCATTTGCCGCACATTTCCCGGAATTCTCCGGAAGTGGTGCTGTTATAGTAGAGGGTCGTCCCCTGGCTAACCTCATAACGCGCCTGAATTGCGCTGTTCTCGTAATAGGCAAATAGTTTGTCAGCCATGACCTGATTGCCCCGCGGCACACCCAGCGACTCGACCATGATCAGGATCAGATGGCGCTTGCCATCGGCGCGAGCGGCAAAACCGGTTTTGTCCATGGCCGATTCAAAATTGGCGCCGACCGGTGCTTCCCGGAAATAATGTCCGCGCATCCCCTGCCCCATCGCAGCATCTGCGCCAACAAGGCCGAAGATGAGGGCACCACCAAGCAGGATATGCAGCGGTTTTTCAAAATTCGTATCACGTTTGAGCAGGAACCAGCTGGCCACCAGGATACCGAGAACCACGATCGCGGCGACGATATATTCGGCGGAATTGCCCGGCTTGATTTCGGCAAAAAACTGCAATGAATATAGCAGGCTGTTCATCGCCAGGTTGAACAGGCCGGCAACAAAGGACAGCAGCGAGTATGCCATCACCGCAGCAAAGGCGAGCCACTGCACGATACGTGGCATACGTTTGACGATCAGGCCGACAAAGCCGGCAATAGCAATCTCCATGAAGCGCGGCGGTGCGCCGACAAACCACATGGCCATGAACGGGATATTGGCCAGACCGATCCAGACCAGCGCCCAGTTGGCAAATTTCCGGAAATCCGCACTGAAGCGCGGAACCGGTTTGTCCATCGTCAGCGCTGTCACCGGAACACTCCATATTTGCGGGTCACATAGACCGCAAAGAAACTGACCACTACAGCTACACCCTTGGCGATAACCGGCATGATCCCGATTTCCGTCAGCGCGCTGACAATAGCGACCGTGATCCCCAGCCCGAGTATCGCCGTCCCGACAAAGCCCAGCCGCTGCAGTTGCAGCGCAGCGCCCTGACGGGTCTTTCCGGGAAATACGAAGCTGGAGGAAATCAGCCAGTGCACCAGAATACCGGCGCTGTACCCAGCGGCCGAAGCGAGACCAGGGTCGGTGTTAAAGTCTACAAGGATGAGCAACAAAGCGACATCAAACGCCAATGAGATTATGCTGGCAAGAAGATACCGGGTGATCGAAAACCGGTGCAGCAGCGCCATCGGCCGGGGCAGGCTGCCCACAGCCTGTCCGATTGGCGAACGCCGATCCGTTTGCCGATCCGTCATCGGACTTACGCGGCTTTCTTGCCGGCTTTGCCAGTGGCGGCATCTTTGTCTGCCGCTTCGTCGATCCGGGTTGGGACATCACGCATGCTTTCCAGCGCGGCAGCCCGATCGTCGGAGATTTCTGACGAGATCTTGTCCTGTTCACCCTCGTCACCGGATTCGTGATATTCGGCGTCTTCGTTGACATTCCAGACATTCCACTTGCGCGTCCCGGCTTCGATATTCTCGACCGTCAGCATCGCCGTCATCATCGCATGATCCTGATTGTTGTAGCGGTGCATGCCATTGCGGCCCACCATGTGCAGGGTCGGGAAACGGTTCTCGAGATCATCGCGCATCTCGGCGACATTCTGTTCATAGCTGTCATCATAGACCGGATAGGCCTTTTCCTGACGGACGACCGCGCCACCAACCACATCTTCAGGCTTGCAAAGGCCCAGAATGGCCATTTCTTTCTTGGCCAGTTCCACCAGATCCTCGTCAGACGACGACCACAGGCCATCATTCTCGAAGCAGAAATATTCAAGACCAACGCAAGCTATCGACTCATCGGGCACCATTTCCGGAGACCAGCTGCGGAAATTTTGCACCCGGCCAACCTGGACACGGTCATCATGGATATAGATCCAGTTGTCCGGGAACAGGTCTTCCGACTTGACCATCAGGGCGACGGTCAGAAAATCGCGATAGTTAAGTTCCTTTGCTTGTGGCAAAGTCTGCGGTAGCGGATGGATCCGGGAGGCCAGTTCGCGCATTGGCGCGGAACTGATTACATGTTTGGCCGTAATGACGTTCTCGCCCGTATCGGTGGTGGCACTCATCCGCCAGTTGCCATCGGCATCCTGTGCCAGTTGCTTCAGACCGTGACCCATAAGCACGTCATTGCCCTTCGACCGGACAAAATCACGCGCCGCATCCCACATCATGCCGGGGCCGAGGCGGGGGTAACGGAAGGTTTCGAGAAGCGTTTTCACTTCCTGTCCATCATTGGGCTTCTTGTTCAGACCAAGCGACCGTTTCAGGCCATCGGTAACCGCGTTCCAGAGGCTCAGTCCCTTGATCCGCTGGGCTGCCCAGTCGGCAGACATTTCGTCGCAAGGCATGCCCCACACCTTCTCGGTATAGGTCTTGAAGAAGATCGAGTAGAGCTTCCAGCCAAACTGATTCACTGTCCAGTCTTCAAAACTCTTCACGTCATTCTTGGGAAAAACTTTCGCCTTGGCATAGCTCAGCATGCAAAGCGACGAGCGCCAGATGCCGAGATTCCACAGCGCTTCAAAAGCCCGCAGAGGATAGCTGTAAAATTTGCCCTCATAATAGATCCGGCTCATCCGCGGCCGTTGAATGAAATCATCCGGGAGAATCTCGTTCCACAGATCCACCACTTCCTTCGATTTGGAGAAGAAGCGGTGCCCGCCAATATCAAAACGAAAACCTTCATATTCCACCGTCCGGCTAATCCCGCCGACATAGGTCCGATCCTTTTCGATCACCGTGACCGAATAGCCCTTTTTGGAGAGAAGATAGGCGGCGGTCAGCCCTGCAGGTCCTGCGCCGATTACGGCGACATCTACGGGTGCTTTTGTCTCAGTCATAAAATCCGGTCCCTGTCTGCCGAACGCGTGTCCGAAACACTGCGCTCATGGTTCAAAAACCGGACTGAACGAAATTGGTTAACAACAGGTTAGCAGGGGACCGGAATCGGCCCGAATCAGAAGCTTTTACCGACCACCAGGCGGAATTGGGCATCCGCTGATTGGTCGTTCAGACCAAACAGGCCACGGAAACTGGCCTTCCAGCCGTCGTCAAAACTGTAACCGACCTGAGGCCCCAACTGATGCGACTGCTGGCTGAAGGAGACGATATCCTCAGTCGAACCATAGGTGGCAAAATGGTGCAGATCGAGGCGTACCCTGTCGTTGACCTTGTTTCCGATCGCAGAGCGCGACTGGATACCCAGACCACTCGCACGACCATCGCCAAGCTCCCGCACCAGCAGCACCACATGACGCGCGCGCCAGCCGTCGCCCAGATTAAACTGGTTGGCCCAATGTGCCCGTAACCGGTCGGGGCGGCCCTGACCGCGGATCTGCACGTCGAAACGAAAGCCGCTTTGCCAGTTCTGGTCAGATGGCGTGACTTGCCAGAGAAGCTGGAGCTGGCTGGTATCTAATTCCACACCGTCGCGGCCATCTCCATGACGGATCTGGAGCACGCCCCGCAATCGCAAATTGTCGGTCAAAGCACGCTGATATTGTCCGCGCTGTGCCCAGCGCTCGGCTTCGGCATCCCAGGCGATCCGATATTCTGCGGAACTGTCACCGGGTTTTACGGTCGGGCCATAGACACCGGCAGTATTTTGCGCTGCGACAGGTGTTGCAATGGCCAACAGGAGGAGCAGAGAAACAAGACTCAAACTTCTGATCATGTCCGGATTATCCCTGTTTGCGGCAAATGCGATCTCGTGAGGAGAAGAAATTCTCCGGCGGAAAGACCAAAACTAGGTATCATGGCTATTGAAGTAATTGCAAAAATTGGCGTGATCTTGATTGAAAGTATAAATGATGGCCAGTGCGGTTCACAAACTTGAATTGCCCGCGCACATCCCCTATTCCTGCTCACGAGAGGCAAGTGCTTTTCAATCAACTCGGAGCTTTTTTGTTAGAGATTGCATCAAACCACTGATCTGAGGCCGGTTCTGGCTTTCAGATCATAGCAGCGACAGGTCGTCCCGTATCCTTGACCGGACCGGGAGCAGCCGTCGTACCTGAAGGTTTGAATTTTCCGAGAACAACAATGAACATTTCCAAAGCCGAACAACGTGTGCTGCACACGCTGGCTCAGGGCGGCCATATCCGCCACAAACGCAACCGCAATGCCAAGATTGACGAAGTCATGTGTGTAACCCGGGATGGCTACATCCTGTCCGATTGCACCTTGAAGGTATTTGCACGCCTGAAACGGCGCGGCCTGATCATATCGCGTGGTGGCAGACCATATCGTATCTCCCATCTCGGGCGAAAGTCCGTGCGGTCCCAGCTCGACAATCGATAGAAAGACCGATCATGAACAACCACTCAGACATCCGGCCCGCCGTGGCCGGCGACATCCCCGCATTGAAGCGCATCATTGAAGCGACAGAGATGTTTCCGCCGAATATGCTCGAACCGATGATGGCCGGGTTTCTTCAGGGCACCGCAGATCGGGAATACTGGAAAGTCCACGGGCTTTCTCGCCCCGATGCAGTCGCCTTTTACCGACCGGAAGAGATGACCGACGGAACCTGGAATCTGCTGTTGCTGGCCGTGGATCCGGCAAGTCATGGCCAGGGTATCGGCGTGGAAATGCTGGAACATGTCGAACAGCACCTGACCGGACTCGGACAAAGGCTTTTGCTCATCGAAACGTCGGGAACTGCCGATTTTGCAGCCACCCGGCAGTTCTACCGGAAATGCGGACACGAGGAAGAAGCGCGGATCAGGGACTATTACGAGGAGGGCGATGACAAGATCGTCTTCCGCAAGCGCCTGGATAATTGAGGAAGATCAGCTTGCGGGAGCCGTCAGATCCCCCGGCAGCATCGGTTCGCTAAGGAGGCGCTCCATCGCTTTCCACCGCCAGACCGGACCGTCGCCTTGCGCTTCGACCCATGCTTTGACCATCTCCTGGCCGAGGCCATAGTTGATCACATAGCTGCGATATTCTTCGGTAAAGTCGATCATCTGCTCGGCACGTGGCTGGCTCACCAACTGATATTGTTGGGTCAGCTCGACGGCTTTTTCGCGGGAGATTTCGCCGTCAAGATATTGCCGGGTTATCGTTATCCGAGCCCCGTTCAGCGCCCGTTTGGCGTTCTGCAAGGCCCAGAACGCTTCGGCGCTGTCGGGATCCAGTCCGGCCAGCGGATAAAGTACATCCCGTTCATATTCGAGCCGCTCGGTCCCGGCAAAAGCCAGGTCGATGCCATAGTTCGCCGACCCTTCGGCGATAAATGATTGCGGCGAGTAGAGCGGATAAACAGCGAATTCCTGCCAGCCGCGTCCGTTCGTCAGATTGCGTTCCAATAGCATGTTGAAAACATGGTGGCCGGGATAGCCTTCGTGACAACCCAGATCGACCGCCCGATCAATCCGGATCGGCAGATCGGTATTGATCTGGATCAGGCTCTGATAACGGCCCTGGTAATAATTGTATCCACTCCAGCTTTTGTCGGTGACAAATTCCATCCGGAAATTCTCGTTATTCGGCAGATCCAGATAATTCTTTGTCCGCTTTTTGCATTCGGCAATGGCGGTATCCATGACCAGGCGCAGGCGGTTCCTGGGAATGACATATCTGTTCTCAAACGCATCGACGCGTGCGGACAGCGGCCCTTCTCCGGGGACGAGTTTTGCGATCTCCCCCAGGAAGACGTCAAATTCTTGCAGCGGGCGGATGTCCGGCGTGACCCCGAAAAGCCTGGTGGCTTCCTCTACGAAAGGCAGCTTTTCCCCCTGCATCATTGCGTGGCGAGTCAACGCGGCCTCGAGTTGCGCCGAAAGAAATCGTTTGCGTGCTTCCACCAGCGGATCATTGCTTTTCGGAAAGGTATCCAGCCGCAGCATCAGATCGACAATGGCATTGCCCAGCTGGCGCATGTCTCGCGGTTTCAGCTTTGTGGCTTCAGCCCACTCCGCTGGTCCGTAATAGGCATCGACATATCCAGCTTCCTGCTCGCCCAGTTCCAGCGTCAGTTTGACATAGTCTTCGGCCAGCTTGTCGAGACTTGTCGCCTCAGCCACCGCCGGAGTGCTGGACACACTCGCAGATTTGCAACCGGTCAGAGCAAGACAGGTCAGGGCAAGTGAAGCAAAAAGCGCCTTCAAGTTGCCGCCTTCAGCTGTTCTGTATCCGGATTTTCAGGGGACTCCTGCTCCTCTTGCTGAGGCGCAAAACGCAGGATGCAATATCCGATTATGGCAGACAGGAACGATCCGCCAAGCACGCCAATTTTGGCTTCCTCGATCAGCAGTTCATTGCCGGGAAATGCGAGTGCTCCAATAAACAGGCTCATCGTGAATCCAATCCCGCAGAGCATGGAGACACCATATACCTGCAGCCAGCTGGCACCACCCAGCCGTCCGGCAAATCCCGTTTTGACGGCGAGCCATACCGAAGCAAATATCCCCAGTTGCTTGCCAAAAAACAGGCCTGCGGCAATGCCCAGTGGCAAAGGCGCGAATATCTCGTCAACGCCAATACCTTCGAGCGATACGCCGGCATTGGCGAAGCCGAATATCGGAACAATCAGGAACGCACTCCAGGGAGCGATACCGTGCTCCAGCCTGTGCAACGGAGAGTTTTCCGCATCGGGTGACGTCGGGGTCCGAACAATCGGAATGGTCATTGCCGCGAGAACACCGGCAATGGTCGCATGCACACCCGACATCAGAACGGCGTACCAAAGCAGCCCGGAAGCGATCAGATAGGGCCAGAGCTTCAGGACCCCGGCCCTGTTCATCGTGTACATCACGCCCAGAATGACAGCGCTGGCGAGCAGGGCTGCGCCGTTAATCTCGGCTGTGTAGACGAGTGCAATGATGGCCACAGCGCCCATGTCATCGACAATGGCTACTGTAACCAGAAACAGTTTCAGGGACGCCGGCGCACGGGGTCCCAGTAGCGCCAGCACACCGATGGCAAAGGCAATGTCGGTCGCGGCCGGGATCGCCCAGCCATTGTAGAGCTCGGGCGAGTCCTTAACGATGACCATGAAGAACAGAGCGGGCACGACCATGCCTGCCGCTGCTGCCAGCACCGGCAGTCGCCTGCGCTCCCAGGTATTCAGCCGGCCATCGACAAATTCGCGTTTGATCTCGAGTCCGACCAGCATGAAGAAAATTGCCATCAGTCCGTCATTGATCCACAAATGGGGCGTCATTGGCCCCAGCTTCTTGGACAGCGTCGGTCCCTCCAGTTCGTGGAGGAAATGGTGATACATGTCATAAAGCGGACTATTGGCGACAATCATCGCCAAAGCCGCAGCAACCATCAGCAGAATGCCACCGGCCGCTTCATTTTTGAGAAAATCGCGGAGCGCAGAATTGGTTCCGGATCGCGCTACTTTTTCAGAAGACATAAAGGCCCTTGCATTTGATCGGTTTGGCAATTCTCATGCGCAGACGATCTTGTAAAATCAAGACCGAACTGGACAGACTGGACGCTTAGGCGGCTATCAGATCCCGTACTTCCGCCGCCAGCTCGTAGGATTTTTCCCGCGCAACCTGATCAAAAATCGACCCGCTGACGATCAGCTCGTCCGCCCGGGTGCGCTCCAGAAACGCCCTGGTTGCTGACAATACGGCATCGGGAGAGCCGACAGCGCTGCCTTGCATGATTTGCCCCAGCATGGCCTGGGCCGAAGGCGGCAGGCTCTCGCGATAGCCTTCCACCGGCGGCGGCAGTTTTCCCGGATTGCCAGTTCGCAACGCGACAAAACTTTGCATCATGCTGGTCGCGAGATGCTCGCCTTCATCATCGCTGTCGGCGGCGAAAATGTTGAAACCGCACATCACATAGGGCTCCTGCAATTGCGCCGACGGCTTGAAATCCCGCCGATAAATCGCAAGCGCATCGTCCAGCGCCTGCGGTGCAAAATGCGACGCAAAGGCGTAGGGCAGCCCGAGGGCGGCCGCCAGCTGTGCGCCAAACAGACTGCTGCCCAATATATAGAGCGGGATCTTCGCGCCGCGACCTGGCGTGGCCTGTATGCCCAGCCGCTCATCGCCCTCGAACAGGGCCTGCAATTCGATCACGTCGCGCGGAAAGGCATTGGGATCGCTGTCCAGATTTCGACGCATCGCCTGCGCTACCCGCTGATCGGAGCCGGGTGCCCTGCCCAATCCCAGATCGATACGCCCGGGAAACAGGGCATCCAAAGTGCCAAATTGTTCGGCAATGACCATTGGTGCGTGATTGGGCAGCATGACACCACCCGCCCCGATACGAATAGTGCTGGTACCCTGTCCGATATGCGACAGCGCCACAGATGTGGCAGCGCTCGCGATACCCGCCATGCCGTGATGCTCGGCCATCCAGAACCGTTCAAACCCCAGGGCTTCGCCATGCTGAGCCAGTGCGAGTGAGCGGTCCAGCGCGGTTTTTACATCTGATCCCTGTGGAACCGGGGAAAGGTCAAGTATCGAAAATTTGACTGATTTGATCATTCACATCCATCCTGTTCCTGCATGGGCTACCGGCTTCCGTTCGGACCGGCAACCCTGTTCGACGTCAAAACTCACGCTGAAACGACGGACAAATGCGGTTGGACCGACTTACCGGAATCGTCAAATCCATGTAGAAATACCAA
>JBCBZY010000213.1:0-5107 GCA_039815115.1 Pseudomonadota bacterium
ATGACGATGATGCCGGTGCCGACGAGGCACCTGCTGCGCCTTCCTTTGCTTCGCTTACGCCTGGAACGGCAGATGAAGCCGCACCAGAAGAGGACGAGCTGGTTCTTGGGGGTGAAGATGCCCAGCCGGTTTATGACGATGATGCTCCTGAGCCAGCCGCTCCCGAAGCGCCGGCTCCCCGTGTCGCGAGCGGTGGCGGGACATTGTTCGAGCGCATGTCGAATTTGACCCGGGGCGGATCAAAGGCCGAAGAGGAAAATGAGGAAGAGGAAGGCGAAGCGAAAGATCCGCTGGATATCCCGCGGTTCCTGAATCGTCAGAATAATCAGTGACCATGCCGGTCCGCAACCGGCGGCGGGAATAGCTCACATGCGGGCCCTTGGCACTTGTCCAGCGATAAGGGCAATTGGCCTCGCATTTTGTACCGACTGCTTGAAATTTGCCCTTTCCGACCCTTTATCGGGCGTGTGAAAATGAATATGAAACATGCATGGCTGGCCATTCTTCCCGTTTTTGCAGCGGGAATGGCTCCAGCCCCGGTTTTCGCGCAGGCTGGTCCCGGCGCTGAACAGACAAAGCTTCAGGATGCTCTTCGCCGCATCGCGCGGAATTCTAACGATTCTTCGGCTCTTGCGGATGCCGGACTTGCAGCACTGGATCTGGGAGATACCCGCGCGGCGATTGGCTTTCTGGCCAAGGCCGACCAGATTTATCCCCGGAGCGGACGGGTCAAGGCGGGTCTCGCACGGGCCTTGCTTGCGGAGAAAAACCCCTTCGGTGCCCTGCGCTATTTCGACGAGGCGATTGCCAACGGATTTGCGCTCAAGGATATCGCTGCCGATCGCGGTCTGGCCTATGATCTGATCGGACGGAATGCGGATGCACAGAAAGATTACGCGCTTGCCATCCAGCACGGCGAAAGTGAAGAATTGCTGACTCGCTATGCCGTTTCGCTGGGGATCAGTGGCGATCTCGCAGGTTCGGAAGAAAAACTCTACAGCCTGCTCCAGAAAAGTGATCGCACGGCGTGGCGCAACAAGGTGTTCATTCTGGCAATGAATGACCAGACGAAGGAAGCCAACAAGATCGCGCGGCAGACGATGAACAAGAGCATGGCAAATGCGCTCAAGCCTTTCCTGCAGAGGATGTCCAAATTGACACCGGCGCAGAAAGCTGCAGCTGTCCATTTCGGGCATTTCCCGGCCAGCGAGAATGTCGGGGTGGACGTGGCCTCTGTCCGCTATGCCGCGAATTCAGCGGTGCGAGGCGGCGACGGTGCGGATGCCGGGTTGATCCCGATTGGCAAGCCATTGGGGGAAGATGCAAAGACTCCGCGGGTGCTGGCAATGCCGGATACCTCTCTTCGCCGGCGCCCGGGATCAGCCGGAAATAACGCGCGGAATACTCCCGCGGCGGATCAGGAGAATACCGCTCTGGAGGGGGCGAGACAATCACCCCGTTCGGGCTCCTCGATCGCGGCCGACCGTTCCACCGGTGTCCTGGTGGGCAATGATAGACAGAATGCAGGTCGTGCCAACGCTGCACCAGGGTTCGAGACTGACGTCGGGATGCCGGTGGAGACCGCTGGCCAGCGCAGTTCCGACAGTTCGCAGTCGTCCGGTCCTGCCCTAGTATCGCAATCAGTCGAACGCAAAGTCGAAATTGCGGGCGTGAAACCGCGGGCACCAGCCATTCAGACACCGGCAAAACAACCCGCGAAAATTGCCAATAAGCCTGTCCAGCTGGTGAATTTTGATCTTGCCACAGCTGGGTCAGCTTCGACCGCGAATACCCCGCCGCCGATCCAGCGTAAGCCCTTATCCGATATAATTGGCGCGATCAGCATCCCTGAAAGCGAGAAGAAAACGGCTGTCGTTCCGGTCGATCTTGCCAAGATTACGCCTGCAAAAGCCCGGCCTGACGTGGACGAGCCGGAACCTGTAAAGGCTGAACCCAAGCATCCGCGACGGTTCTGGGTGCAGGTCGCGACCGGTGCCGAAGCAAGTGCACTCCAATTTGACTATCGCCGCTTTGCCCGGAAAAATCCGGACCTGTTCAAGAATGTGGAGGGCTGGACTTCCCCCTGGGGCAGGATGACGCGGCTTGTGGTGGGGCCATTTGACAATCTCGGTGGCGCAAAGAAGTTTGAGTCCGATTTTCGCAAGGGGGGTGGAGACGGTTTTGCTTGGGTCAGCGAGGACGGTACGGTCGTAACCCGGATCGCCGCAAAATGATCCTCAGACCGTGATACAGCCCGCCAGTTATGCTAGCAACCCAGCCGACAGTCGGGGCCGGCTGCATGATGAAGGCCGGTCAACTTCTGGCCAGCTGACACGAGGTCCGCGCGATGATTTTCAGCGCGACCGGGACCGCATCATCCATTCGATTTCCTTTCGCCGGCTGCGGCACAAGACCCAGGTATTTGTTTCTCCTGACGGAGATCATTTCCGGGTCCGGCTGACGCATAGCCTCGAAGTTGCGCAAATCGGACGAACCATTGCACGCGCACTTGGTCTGAACGAAGACCTGACGGAAGCGCTGTGTCTCGCGCATGATATCGGCCATCCCCCATTTGGGCATGCGGGGGAGGATGCGCTGGAAGAGGCGCTCGCCAAACATGGCGGTTTTGACCATAATGCCCAGACCATCCGGACGCTTGCCAAACTGGAACGACCCTATCCCCGGTGGGATGGACTTAATCTGACATGGGAAACGCTCGAAGGCCTTGCCAAGCATAACGGCCCGGTCGAAAATCCACCCTGGGCCCTGGCAGAGGCGGATCAGGAACTCGGACTGGATCTGGGCAGCTGGCCTTCACTGGAGGCCCAAATTGCAGCCGTTGCCGACGATATTGCCTATGATAATCACGATATTGACGACGGCATCCGGGCCGGGTTGCTGACAGTCGATCAACTACTTGAATTGCCCTTCATTCTGGAACGCTGGGATGAGATCTGCGCGAACTTTACGGATGTTCCGCAGGATCGGTTGATCCCCGAACTGGTCCGGGACCAGATCGGCCTGATGGTCAATGATGTGATTGAAACCACTCGGCAGCGCATAGGACAAACAGGTGTAACCAGCGCCGAAGATGTGCGTGCAGCGGGGATGATGATTGGCGGGTTTTCGGATGAAATGGCGCGCAAGGAACGGTCTCTCAAAGGGTTTATGTATGCCAATCTCTACAATCACCCGGAGCAACTCAATGCCGCGGAAAAGGCGCGTCTTGTGGTGTCGGACCTGATCCGGGCTTATAGTGATGATCCGGCGCTCATGCCACCAGACTGGGCTTCTGGCTTGCCGGAACAACAGCCGGAGCGCATGCGCCATATTGCGGATTTTCTGGCCGGAATGACGGACCGCTATGCCGCCAATTGCCACGCGCAGATATTTGGGAAAGTCGATGCCTGAAAAAATTCTCCTGGTGGGCGGAACTGGACTTACGGGCGGATTGCTCGTGCGCCAACTCGTTGAAGAAGGGAAGGGGCCTGCTCTCCACCTGCTTCTGCGCCGCTCTGCGGTTCAGGATTTTGGCGATGCCCAAATTCATGTCGCCGATCCGGCAAGCTGGCCGGAAGAAATATCGACTACGGAGCCGGATATCGTGATTTCCTGTCTCGGCAGCACCATGAAAAAGGCTGGTTCCAAAGCGGCTTTTGCCGCCATTGATCGCGACCTTGTCGGAGCAGTTGCCGAGGCAAGCAGGAAAGCCGGAGCGCGGCAGATGATTGCCGTGTCATCTACTATGGCTGACTCCTCTGCATCGTCTTTTTATCTTCGCATCAAGGGTGAGGCGGAGGATCTGATGCGGGCGCAGAAATTTGAACGGCTGGACATTGTCCGCCCCGGATTGCTGCGCGGCGAACGCACTGGCGACGCGCGTCTGGGCGAAGGGCTGGCTATTCTGGCAAGTCCGGTAGTGGACCGGCTTTTGCACGGATCAATGCGGAGATATCGCTCCATCGCAGCAAGAGATGTGGCCACTGCCATGAGGACGCTGATGACCAAATGTGACGTGGGATCCTTTGTCCATGAGAACGATCAGATCTGGAAGCTGGCAGCAGTCTGATCGAATGGCTGCCAGTTGCCTGGCTCCTCAGGGGAGCGTCAGAGACTTGCGCATGGACCTGACAATTTCTCCTCTTTGCCGAACCGATCGGGCTGCCGGAGTGCTTTTGTAAAGACCGCGCAGAAACGCAATGTCCCATCTCGACAACTCTGTCGGCGGATCAGATTCCTCATCAAGCGCCTGGAATAGCTGTAAAACAGTTGCGCCGCTTTCCGGTATCCGATTGCCAGGAACACCGGACAGCAAGCGCATGGCAAGATAGGAGGACAGGCCTTCGAACGTGGCGCCATCAATGGCATCGACATCCACCACTGCGACACCGGCAACAAAGTTCGATTTGACGGTGGTACCAATCCTCGAATCTCCCACTCCGCTACCCTGGACAATCGACCCGCTGATTCCGCCGAGAGCCTCAAGGCCTGGAGGCGGAGCGAGCGCTCCTTCGAAATGAATCGCTCTTCCATCCTTGTTCAAATCCCGTGCGCCGAGCAACAGCCTGACTGGATGGTTGCCCTTGGTCGCGGCCTGCCGCTGACTTCGGCTGAACCGGTTGAATATTCTCGGCTCGGACTTCCGGAGCCGGTTAATGAAAGCATCAGGATCCGGTGTCAGCACAATCGCCATGTTCGGCCGACATTCGGCCTTCGCCACGTCATGGCCAATTTCTCTGGTGGTGATTTCGATCAGGGATTTGACATTGGCAGCATGTTCTTCCTGCCAGCCGATCATCTGCAGGCAGAGCGGGGCTTCCCAGCGCGCATATTGACCACCATATTCCGGGATCTGCAGCTGCTTGACAAATGTTCGCGTCGCATTCCGGATATCCTGCCCGGTCACGACGATCTGTCGATCTACCTGCTCTTCTGCGCCTCGTTCTGACGCACTTTCAGGTCCGCCGGCAATGGTCGGAGAGGCGCTCAGGAGCAAAAGCGGCACAAGTGTATAAGCTATTGGTTTCATTAGTTAATAAAAATCATATCGGACGGTCCACCAACTGCTGTTTGAACAAGATTATCAAATCATGGAAACCGAAGCTAC
>JBCBZY010000269.1:0-4012 GCA_039815115.1 Pseudomonadota bacterium
GGCGTCATAGCGGCAGGTGGAACACCACGCCGGTTCAATACCATCACTGTTACCGACGGAATTGCCATGGGGCACCAGGGCATGAAATCCTCGCTGGTCTCGCGCGAAGTGATCGCGGACTCGGTTGAGCTCAGCGTTCGTGGTCACTGTTACGATGCCGTCATCGGTTATGCCGGATGCGACAAAAGCCTGCCCGGCATGATGATGGCGATGCTGCGCCTCAATGTGCCCTCTATCTTTGTTTATGGCGGTTCCATCCTGCCGGGGCGTTTCCATGGAGAGGACGTAACGGTTGTTGATGTATTCGAAGCCGTTGGCCAGCATAGTTCCGGCAACTGCCCGTTGCAGGAACTGATTGAGCTCGAAAAAGTCGCTTGTCCGGGACATGGTGCCTGCGGCGGTCAGTTTACGGCGAACACCATGGCCTGTGTTGCCGAAGCAATCGGCCTTTCGCTTCCCAACAGCAACATGGCTCCCGCACCCTATGACAGTCGCGATGACATGGCAGTGGCTGCAGGCCGTCAGATCATGGATCTGATCGAGTGGAACCTGCGCCCCCGGGATATTTGTACCCGGGACGCCTTCGTAAATGCCGCCCGGGTTGTAGCAGCCACCGGCGGCTCCACCAACGCCGCCTTGCACTTGCCCGCCATGGCCAATGAAGCGGGTATCGAGTTTGATCTTTTCGATGTGGCCGAAATCTTCAAAACCACACCCTATCTGGCGGATTTGAAGCCCGGCGGGAAATATGTGGCCAAGGACATGCATGCGGCCGGCGGCGTCTATATGCTGATGAAAACCATGATGGCAAACGGACTTCTCAACGGTGACTGTCGAACAGTGACCGGGAAAACACTGGGCGAGAATATCGAGGAGATTACCTGGAACCCGGATCAGAAGGTGATCTATGCGGTGGAAAACGCAATCACCGAAACTGGCGGTGTTGTTGGCCTTAAGGGCAGCCTCGCTCCCGATGGTGCCATTGTCAAAGTGGCCGGTATGGATAGATTGCAATTCCGAGGTCCGGCACAAATCTTCGAGTGCGAAGAAGATGCATTTGCAGCCGTTGAAAAACGGGAAATCAAGGAAGGCTCCGTCGTCGTTATCCGCAACGAAGGACCGAAAGGTGGACCGGGCATGCGGGAGATGCTGGCAACGACTGCAGCTCTGTACGGGCAGGGCATGGGCGAGAAAGTTGCCCTGATCACCGATGGAAGATTTTCTGGTGCCACGCGAGGCTTTTGTATCGGACATGTTGGTCCGGAAGCAGCTGACGGCGGGCCCATTGGCCTTGTCGAGGAAGGCGATATTATCAATATTGATGCTGCTGCCGGCACGATCGATCTTGAGGTTGATGAAGAGACACTCCAGGCGCGGCGCGAGACGTTTGAACCACATGAACATGACTATGCATCCGGAACATTGTGGCGATATGCCCAAAATGTCGGGTCCGCCAAGGAGGGGGCCGTGACGCATCCCGGTGCCAAAGCAGAAAAACATGTTTATGCGGACATTTAAGCCTTTAGTAATTCTTCTCGCGCTTGCGGCTTGCGATAACAGGCCGGACAATGATGTTCTTGCAGAAGTTGAGGAAAGGGCGGCTGCACAACCAGCAGATGATGGACGGATAGAATGTGCCATCAATGGAGACACCAGTTTCACGCGCGGCTGCGAAACAGAACGCCTGTCCGGAGAGGATGGCGTCACCTTGATCATCCGCCATCCGGATGGGGGATTTCGCCGGTTCCGGGTACTTACTGACGGTCGCGGTCTGGAAGCGGCCGATGGATCCGAACCGGCGCGAATTGAAATTGTCGAAAATGATAAAATCCGGGTGAGTATTGGATCTGATCGCTACATATTGCCGGCGCGAATGAAACCGGTAGATGAGCCCGATGTGCAGGCGGGAAACTGACGCCATATGCTGAACAACGGATACATATTGACGGCTGACGAAATGCGGAAAGCCGAACAAGCGGTGTTCGATCGCGGGACGACTGTTGATCAGCTGATGTATCTGGCCGGGTCATCTGCTGCACAACAGATCTGGAGGATATCCGGACAGCTGCCGACGCTGGTTGCGTGCGGCCCCGGGAATAATGGTGGCGATGGCTACGTCATTGCCCAATGGTTGCTGGAAAAAGGCGTCGACGTTCGTGTCGCAGCGACTGGTGCCCCCTCAACCGATGCAGCGAGCAATGCCCGATCTGCATGGCAGGGGGAAACTGTAACGCTTGACGATGCACGGCCGGCCCGCCAATTCGTGGATTGCCTTTTCGGAACCGGACTGACCCGGCCCCTGGAAGGCAATTTGCTTGATAACTTCCATCGCCTGGCCACCCGTGCAGACCGCCGGTTTGCCATCGACCTACCGAGCGGCATCCATAGTGACAACGGTGAAATACTGAGCAAAACGCCGAAATTTGAACACACGCTTGCCCTCGGTGCTTACAAGCCCTCGCATTTTCTGGAACCATCTCGCGGGATAATGGGGCACGTGTCCGGCATGAATATCGGCATTCGCGCAAAGTCCGGTCTCTCGGTCATTCCGCGCCCGCAGATTGGCAAGCCAGCCACGAGCGATCACAAATATTCCCGTGGGCTGGTTGCTGTCATTGCTGGAAAAATGGCAGGTGCAGCGCAGCTCTCGGCACTTGCGGCGCAGGCATCCGGCGCGGGTTACGTCAAAATATTTGCGCCGACAAATATCTCCTCGCCCCAGCACAGCATTGTTGTTGAACGGTTTGAAAACGCCGGAGGCTTGCGAGAGCTGCTGGCCGATCCGCGACTATCTTCTGTAGTCATTGGTCCTGGACTGGGACGCGATGGAGAAGCGCAAAAAGCTCTTTCCGAAGCACTGAAAACCAGCGCGCCTTTGGTTGTCGACGCAGATGCGCTCACGCTTATGGGAAAAGATGCAACAGCGTCAGTCGCATCGCGCTCAGGTCAGACAGTTTTGACACCGCATATGGGAGAATTTCAATCAATCCTGGAAAAAGCCGATGGCTGCAAGATGGAGGAAGTTCGCAAAATGTCGGGCAAGTCCTATGGCGTCATGCTTCTCAAGGGGCCTGACACCATGATTGCCAATGAACAGGGCAAGGTGGCGTTCAGCGGTTCCAGATGCAGCTGGCTATCGACTGCCGGCTCCGGGGATGTCCTCAGCGGTATCATCGCGGCGCGGTTGGCCAGCAACGACAATGCTTTTGTAGCTACAAAGGAAGCCCAGTGGCTGCACACGCGTGCAGCACAGCTGGCAGGTCCGGCGTTCTCGCCAGAAGGCTTGATAAACAGATTACCGGAGGCCCTCGAGGAATGTCTGTGACAGACAAATCCTCGCGGGAGTCCAGTCTCATCGTCCGCATTGCCGCAAAAGGCGATGGCATCACCGCTGATGGCCGTCACGTCGCTTTTTCTGCGCCAAAAGACATGATCAATGCCGATGGTGGTCTGACACGCGGACCCCATTTCCGTGATCCACCCTGTCAGCATTTTCAGGAATGCGGTGGCTGCACGCTTCAACATCTGGATGACGAAAGCTACACCAGCTTTGTCACCGAACGCGTGAAATATGCGCTGGAAGGGCAGGGGCTTTCACCAGGTCAATTGTTTGCACCCCGGATTTCTTCGCCAAAAAGCCGTGTCAGAGCGAGTTTGCGAGCGACCAGACTCGGATCGGAGCTCAAGCTCGGCTTCAGCGGCACCGGCAGTCACAGGATCGTCGATTTGGAGCAGTGTGAAATCATGCGACCAGAACTGTTCGCTATCCTGGGACCGTTACGTTCCTGGCTGCGGCCACTTGCACGGCGCAAACATGATTTGAACATCGAATTGACATTGGTCGATCAGGGTGTGGATCTGCTGATCCGGAATTGTAGTGGTGCTGTTGATGAAAGGTCTGGTTGTGTTGTTGTTGTCGTTGTTGCTGTTGTTGTTGTTGTTGCTGTTGCTGATTAGCGTATCCTCCTCGCCCCTTTGTATCTCATGCTGCGGGTTGCACCCGATCTTCGTA
>JBCBZY010000364.1:0-2605 GCA_039815115.1 Pseudomonadota bacterium
GGAGATTTTTTGGCTTTTGGTTAACTCTAATTTAACTGTAACAATAAGTAACGTTTGCAAACTGTTGCAAAACCGGATTCTCGATCAGGGCCAGACTTTCCCGGCCTCACGGGAAAAATGATTACCTGCTGCACACGGGCAATTTGTCGCCGAATTCGCCCGGAATTCGGATGTGAACGAATTTTTCTTTCGTTCATCGCAAGACCAGAGTTGACAGCCGTGCAGCGCTCTTATACTTGCGCTGCTCTACTGCTTATGCAGAAGCATCAGCGGGTGTAGCTCAGTTGGTTAGAGCGCCGGCCTGTCACGCCGGAGGTCGCGAGTTCAAGTCTCGTCACTCGCGCCATTTCCCGTAACGGGGACTTGGCGGATCAGACCCGGAACTTCCCGGTATTCATCCACAACAGCAGCGGTTTGACGGGAAAGATCCAGATTATTCCCGCGACCAGGTATATGGGAAGCTGTAACCAGAAGTTCAGCGTATCGATCCAGTCCATCAGACTGACCACGATGCCGCACCAGACCAGAATGATTAACAAAATCAAAATCATGCCGAAAGGCTTGCGCCAGCTTGGTGAATCGGGAGAATTGCCACCATTTTCTGCTGTCATGACGTCAGGTTAACCTTTTGAATTATTTCACTTTCGGTTACAATCATATGCATCGGGATATCGTGATCGTTAACCGGTACAGAATCTGCTTCCTGGACCGACCAGGCCAGCCCGATGCGGATGACATCGGGGTATTTTGCGAATGTCCTGTCATAATGCCCCTGGCCCTGACCAAGGCGATTGCGCGAACGGTCAAAGGCAACAAGCGGTGTGATGATCAGATCTGGGGCTACCGGTTCGGCGTCCGGACCGGGTTCCGGGATGTCCATATAGCCCGCTACCAGCAAATCCATGTTCGCGACGGCCTTGAACGCCAGTGGTGAATTTGCCGTAGCTACAGGAAAAGCAACGGTTTTGCCTTCATCCACCAGATATTCCATCAGCCTCGATGTCGGGGCCTCGTTCCCAATTGCGCTGTAAAGAGCGACAACACCGGATTGCTCGATCAACCTGGCCAGAGGCGAGGGCGGGCGCCGGAAAACGAGATTGCGCGTGGCAGGATCCAGCTGACCGACAAATGCGTCTCGCCGCCGCCGATACTCTTCACGTAAATTCTTCTTACTTTCCTGCAAGTTACTCAAACACATATCTTTCATGAAATATTGTGACGGGACCATCAGAGTCGTTTGCCGGAAAATCCTCTGACGCCTATTACGTCAGGTGGGCGCCATATGCATCGAACCCGATTTCCAAAAAATCCGCAATTCGGGCAGGGACAGCTCCCTATGTTGTGATATCGCCTCAGGGATGTTCGCTTTCTAGCTCGTGCAAGACAGTACCCGTCACCGGCCTATTTAGGCCTTATCCGCCGCCTTCTCAAGGTCATTCGCATAGGCCTCTGCTCTTTCTGCCAGTTTTTCAAGGACTGCGAGGGTTTTTTCATCCATCAATCCAGGCGGCGCAGGTGCGGGTGCAGCAGGTGCCGGAGCGGCCTTGTCCTTTGCATGCAGCTCGTCGGCCAGCAGCAGCGAGGTAAACAGCAGCATCCTGCTTTCGGTCAATCCGGCGGGATCACCGGCTTCTCCGGCCTTTTCGCTGACCATGGCGGCCAGTTTGCCCAAATGGGCTTCCTCGCCATCCTGGCAGGTAACCATGAACGAGCGGCCACCAATTTCAAGCTTGACCTGACCCATATCAGTTCTCCTGTTTGGCAATCAGGCCGTCGATAGTCCGAATTGCATCCTGCATTTCCTGCTTCAGGGCTTCATGGCGTTGTTCCAGCCCCGTGTCGACAGGCGCCACAGTAGCCAGATTCTGCGCGTTTTCGATGCGCGAGAGAGCCCGTTCGATACGTCCGATTGCGAGGATCACACGTTCATTTTCCATGACTTGTTCCCGACTTGTCAGTTTCGCTGTTGCATCCGTACCAAGCAGGCACACATCCGTAAACAGGATATCCCGTGCATGTTGTAAACACGTGCCTTATTGCAGACGAATGGACCCGCTACTTGACGCCGCGATCTTAGGCCATCAAAGGAGGTGGCAAATTTTCGAATCGGACCGTCAATATGACCGCCCGTTCACCAGATTTGCTATCGGGGGACTCCAGAAATCATGACCGTTTCCGAGAAAATGATGGCAAACGCCATTCGTGCGTTGTCCATGGATGCGGTACAGGCGGCAAATAGTGGACATCCGGGCATGCCGATGGGCATGGCCGATGTTGCCACGGTGCTGTTCAGCGATTTTCTCAAATTTGACCCCGCAGCGCCAAAATGGGCGGATCGGGACCGGTTCGTTCTTTCGGCTGGCCACGGTTCGATGCTCATCTACTCGCTGCTTCACCTGACCGGCTATGAACGTCCGAACATACAGGATATCCGGGACTTTCGGCAGTTGTCTTCTCCGTGCGCCGGACATCCCGAGAACTTCAAACTGGACGGGGTGGAAGCCACAACCGGGCCGCTGGGGCAGGGGTTTGCGATGGCTGTTGGCATGGCGATCGCCGAACGCCATCTGAACACCGTTTTTGACGACGATCTGGTGGACCACAA
>JBCBZY010000208.1:0-5244 GCA_039815115.1 Pseudomonadota bacterium
GGACTGGTTTCGACCAATCCTTTCGCTTGCCATTCCTGCGAAAGCAGGGGTGACAATAACTGAAACCGGGTGCCTGTTTCGACGGGTGCTCGCATGAAGGAGCAAAATATGGATCGTGGTCAAAAGGCCGATGCTGTTGCCGCTCTGAACGCAACTTTCAAAGAGGCCGGTGTTGTCGTGGTGACGCGCAATCTGGGTCTCACCGTCGCTCAGTCTACCGAGCTGCGGACGAAGATGCGGGCAGAAGGTGCCAGCTTCAAAGTCTCGAAAAACCGCCTCGCCAAACGCGCTCTGGAAGGTACCGACTATGCCCCGATCAGCGACCTGCTGTCGGGACCGGTCGCACTCGCCACATCGGATGATCCGGTGGCTGCTGCAAAAATCGCAGTGGAATTTGCCAAAGGCAACGACAAATTGGAAATCGTTGGCGGCGCAATGGGTGACACCCTTCTGGACGAAGCCGGCGTGAAATCTCTGGCATCCATGCCATCCCTCGACGAACTGCGCGGAACGATTGTTGGCCTGCTTACAGCGCCGCAAACGAAAATCGCACGGGTGGTCAAGGAACCGGCCGGAGCCCTTGCACGTGTGGTCGGCGCTTATGCCGCTACGGGTGAGTAATTGACGTTGAATATTTAACCATTTGCCCCCGGATCAGATCCGGGGTGACCTAATAAAACTGGAGTGAATGAAAATGGCTGATGTAGCTAAACTTGTAGAAGAACTTTCGAAACTGACCGTGATGGAAGCGGCCGAACTGTCCAAGGCTCTGGAAGAAGAGTGGGGCGTATCCGCTGCCGCTGCTGTTGCCGTTGCTGGTCCTGCCGGTGCTGGTGGTGGTGAAGCTGCTGCAGAAGAGAAAGACGAATTTGACGTCATCCTGACCGGAGACGGTGGCAAGAAGATCCAGGTGATCAAGGAAGTCCGTGCGATTACCGCTCTGGGTCTGACCGACGCCAAGGCTCTCGTCGAAGGCGCGCCGAAGGCTGTCAAGGAAGGCGTTAACAAAGCTGAAGCTGAAGAGATCAAATCCAAGATCGAAGCAGCCGGCGGTACCGTCGAACTCAAGTAGGCCTTTCGGTTTACCTACAGAATCATGGGGTGGTTTCCGGTTCGGAAACTGCCCCTTTTTCTTTGACCTGCTCGCGGATCCATGCCGCTGCTTCTGTGCGTGCATTCTCGCGTGTTGCCCGTACATCAGGGATCACCCCCGTGCCTTCCCAGTTCCCGCCCGTATAGGGGCTGTAGGGGCGGACTTCCGGAATCACGACCTGCCAGCCACCGGTCAGTCGAACCGCCTCCCCCAGCATATGCGCCCCGCCGCCACTGGGTGCACCGAATATCTTCGCCCGGCCCTGAGCCTGAAGCGAATAGGCCACAGCCTCTGGCGCGGAAAAAGTCGACTTGTCGACGAGAATCGCCAGCGGCCGAGAACTGCCATATCGGACCCACGGCAATTCC
Organism: Pseudomonadota bacterium; assembly: GCA_039815115.1. Classification (GTDB taxonomy): domain Bacteria; phylum Pseudomonadota; class Alphaproteobacteria; order Sphingomonadales; family Sphingomonadaceae; genus Parasphingorhabdus. Next base: position 1,462 of record JBCBZY010000208.1, read on the forward strand.
GGCTCACTGCTGTCCGAAAGCTTCCCTTCCCGATTTTCCCGATGCAATGGCAGAGCCGAGCCCTTTTCCATGAAGGTCCATTGCACGGGCCATTCAGTTTCGTCTGATCCGCCCGGATTATTCCGCAGGTCGAGAATGAGGCCCTCACTGTCTTTCACCAGTTCAAACGCCGCCGCAAGCGCAGCTTTGGCCGGTTCCAGTTCATAAAAGCCGGTAAGATGGAGATAAGCGATTTTGTCCTTCAGCCGTTCAACCTGCCGCACGCCGAACCCATTGGCAGCCGCACCATTGCGCCATGCCTCAATCCAGTCATACTCGCCCGCTTTCCGGGATTCAGGCGCATGGTCCAGAAAGACATGGCCGTCCTGCAGGATTGCGCGCAGTTTTTTAGTGGCGTCGTCCGCGAAAGCCTTCGGGTCTTTACAATGGCGATCAAACTGACCCGCTGCCAGGCTTGTTCTGATCGCGTCCGCCGCACGCTCGGCAACATCGGCGAGCACATAGTCCGTTTCGATGGCAGCGGCGGCTTCTGAAATCGCTTTACGTTCTTCGACACAGGCAGGTGGAGCCGGCTGCGCCAGGAGCAAAATGGCCGTTATCACGAACTGATTTCCTTTTCAGTGAGGCTGGCGGCAATCCGGTCCGCAAATTCGCTGCGATCCAGCGCATCATCCAGAGCATCCAGTTGTGCCATGAAGCCGGGGGCCGCCTCCGCGAGCAACAGTTCCGCAGCAGATTGCACCCGGTCAGACATGTTCCGAACCTCAGCCATCCGGGTGAAGCCCGCATCGGTCAGGCCCAAGGTCTTGCGGCGGCGATCCTGCGGATCAGACATGCGCTCGAGCAGTCCGGCCTGCTCCATGGCTTTCGCCACCTGGACAATCGCGACATGGCTTTGTTTCAACGCACTTGCGGCCTGCACCGTGTCGAGAGGTCCGTGATCCGCCAGAAGATTGCCCAGCGCAAACCAGCGCTGTTCAAAGCCGAGCCGTTCCCGATACTGCTCCGAAACACTGCCATTGAGGCGCTCAAACAGACGCCTGATCCGGGTTCCCAGCATCCGGCTGCCTTGCTCTCTTACATAGTCCATATTTACGTAAGTACTTACATTTATATTATCTGTCAATCCGCATCATCGGGGTTATCGCACAGGACTGTTCAATAAAAAGGGGGCGGACTCCCTGTGGAGCCCGCCCCAATTACTGCCCGATCCCCGTCAAAAGATCAGGGCAGTTTAACCACAAGTCGCAGGCCGACACTATCGATGCCCGGATTTTGCCCGCGATTGAACAATTCGGCATGACTGACATGCACCCAGCTTGCTTCGAGATCGACGCGTTCGGAAAGACGGACGCCAATGGAGAGTTCCGGTTCGAACAGAACCCGCGATCCGAGCTGGGTTTGCCAGCCGTCATTGTCGATGCGCAGCGAGGGGCCGTCATGAATGGCCAGACCAATGCCAGGGCGGACATAGATCTTGTCACCGAATTTCCAGCTGATTCCGGCCGCCAGCATGCTGGTGTCGCCGTCGGAATTGATCGATGCGAAAACATAAGGCGAAGGTGATCCGATAAAGGACAAGGCCTCGATCTTGTCCCCACGATAACCGATCTGGAAATCGACACCGCCCTCTCCGGTTTCCATGGAGAAGGGAGAATCGATGGCATGTGCGGCAACGCCCGCATAGATCTCGTCGGCCAGCGCAGGCTGGGCTATGACGAAAGACATAAAAAAGGCGACAATATAGGTGAAGGGGTGTTTCATTTTGACGGTACTCCTGTGACACGTGATTGATGCCCGTGTCTTTGTTATGCCCCGATTATATTGCCCCCTATCCCGCACAGAAAGCGGCATACAGGCCCAGTCTCTATTTGGGTCACGGCAATTGACAAGTCTTAACGGCTCCGCAATCAGTGTGCGGCACGTTGCAGGAGTTACGGGTTGAGCAAAATCGAGAGAATTGCGGTTATCACGGGGGTTAACGAGGAGGCAGAGGCTCTGCTTCCGCTGGCTCCGGCCGAACATCGCGACAGCCCCCTGGGACTAGTCCGAAAAGTTGAGCATTGTGGTAAACAAATCAGCATTTTGTGCCCCGGTATCGGCAAAGTGCACGCCGCCGGCGCCGCGATTTATCTGCACGAAGCGATTCGTCCGGACCTGTTCATGGTTATCGGAACCGCCGGACAGGTGAGCCAGCTGGCAGGAGATTGCTTCTATCTCGATGAAGCGTTGCAGGCGGACTATGGCACACTCGACAATTCGCGCGGCAATGACGGTTTCACCCATTATAACGCCGGCGCCTGGCCGATTGGTCCGTCGGACTGGAAGCCTTTTCGCGCCCTGCCGATGCCGCCTGAGCTGAACTTGCCCCCGGCCCGGATCGCGACCGCCGACATGTTCGTCAAATGCCCTGAGCGATCCGGCTATTTGCGGGATGAACTGAAAGCTGATCTGGTGGATATGGAAACCGCTGCCGTCGCCCAGATTTGCGGTCGGCTGGATCGGCCCTGGGCCGGAATCAAGGCCATAACCGACGGTGCAGACGGCGACAGCGGCAGCGATTTCCACGCCAACTTGATAGATGCGGCCAACCGGGCGGCGGAAGCAACCGACCGGTTTATAAGGCTTCTCTAGGATGGGGGGTTTCGGCGGTCAAACTTACCCAGAATGGGTCTAATTCCGGATCAGGCATTTAAGAACACCCCTCTCCTGCCGTTTTAAGTCCCTGGATATTCGTGAAACGGGAAGAGGTATAATGGGCAATCCGGTCACGCTGCAGCGATTGCTTGCGATGCAACGGAAAATCTGGCGCTTTCGTCTGGATTCCGAAGCAAAAACCGCGGAAACGGTAGCCCGGGAACAGCTCAAATCGATCAGCCAGATTTCCCGCATCGGCTCGCTCATATCCATCCCGGGCACCAGCTACATCGTGATCAAGATATGCATGCATGCGGATTTCGCCTTCGCCGCATTCACGATGTTCTGCGTCGCTGTCATGGCCTTTGCCAGTATCCGCAACTATCGGCGTCAGGCGCGAGTGGATCACGATCGGATCGACTATGAAAAGTCGGTGCGGATGATTATCGCGGAGGCCAAGCTCAATGCCGCCTTTGCCAGTGCGCTGGTGGCCGTGCCGCTCGCATTCGGACAGATCCCGATGGGGCTCGATGTGGCGATCCTGGGCATCGGAACAGTCATTATCGGCGGTTTCATCTTTGGCAGCATTCCCCGCGCGCAGACCTGGTATATGGGTATTGCAACAATCTCCTTTGCCGGCGGATTTTTCGCAGCCGAAGGCACCAGTGCGCTCGCTGGCATCGCCCTTTTCGTCTTTGTCGCCCTGTGTACAGACTATATCTACCGCATGTTCTTCTTCAATTTCGTGCAACGCCACATCCACGCCGCGCGCGAGAAAATGGCTGCAGATACTGTCAGGCTGTTGCTTCATGACTATGCCGAACAGAGCTCGGACTGGCTCTGGGAAATTGATGATGAATTCCGGATCATCAATCCCTCGGCCCGTTTTGCCTCTGCTGCCGCCTGCGAAATCCGCGAGTTGCGCAGACGGCACCTGATCGACCTGTTTGAAGACAGTACAGAACGCAATTTCCTGATCCAGTCGCTGGAGTCGGGAGAAGCTTTTCGCGACCTGCCGGTGCCGATCGCCATTCACGGCAAGTGCTTCTGGTGGAAACTGTCCGGACGACCCACCCCTTGCACCCATGGCAGCGGCTTGCACATTCGCGGTGTGGCAGCCGACATTACCAATGCAAAAATGGCGGA
>JBCBZY010000226.1:0-4820 GCA_039815115.1 Pseudomonadota bacterium
GATGAAAGACAGATAGAACCAGTTGGCAACATAGATATGCGGTTCGGACCGGCGGACAATCGTGCCGATAAATACTGCGCCATAGCAAACCCACACAATGGTCAACCACAGATCGACATACCATTCCGGTTCAGCATATTCCTTGGACTGCGTGACACCCATGAGATAACCGGTGGCGGCCAGCACGATGAACAGCTGGTAGCCCCAGAAAACAAAGCGGGCGAGGCCGGGGAAGGCCAACCTCGCCCTGCAAGTGCGCTGGACGATATAGTAGCTCGTCGCGATGAGCGCATTGCCTCCGAATGCAAAAATAACGGCAGAAGTGTGAAGCGGACGAAGCCGCCCGAAAGTTGTATATTCAAGACCCAGATTGAGGACCGGGAATGCCAGCTGGAGGGCGATATAGAGCCCGACCAGGAACCCGGCCATGCCCCAGAAGATGGTTGCGATCACACCCCAGCGGATGGGATCGTCATCATAAAGGCCCTGGTCCGGCGGTGCCTTCAAAATGCCGCGGCCAATGGCGACATAGTCCGCCTTGCTGATTGTCACCCACAAAGTGATCAGGCAGGCAATGGCGATAATCGCCATGTGAAAGGCAAAGCCACCGTCTGCAGCCAGTACCATCGCAGCGAATGCAATGAACGCGAGTACCAGCCAGCCGCCGGCCTTCATCAAAAGAGTATCCATGTTTTCCTTCCCCGTTTCGGCGACATGAAAATCGCTATCCACGGGGAGGCATTGCCCTGCCTGGAAAACCAAAACATTGATCTGCGTCAATTTCCCGATTCAGTTACCGGGATTTGTTCAGTCGAGGTAGAAATTCACCGTCGTGACGACCCGAACTTTCTTGTACGGCGTATCGGTCACGCCATAGCCGCCGGCATCGCCGTCCCGGCTGTTGATCGAGAAATAGCCCTGGGTGGCGGACTTGATGCCGCCGACATCGGTGCCGCTGTCTTCGGCAAACTGTTCAGCCGACTTGCGTGCATCCTTGGTGGCTTCCGCAACCATTTCCGGCTTGATCTCGTCGAGCTTGGTAAAGGTGTAGCTCATTCCCGACCCGTCTTCGAGAACGACACCGCGCCGAACCAGATCAAATTGCCGGGCAACCGCAGCCTGCGCCTTCTCGATATCTTGCGTGCGAAGCGACATGCGCTGGCGGATGGTATATTGCGGGACGCCATTGCTGCGATACTGGTTGACATTGGCCCCGGTCGGTTTGAGTGCGTCGGCCTCGAAACCGAGTTCCTTGAAAAAGGTGCGAATGGCGGCCGTGTCCTGATCCATATCCGCCTGCGCGCCCTGAAGGCTGGTGCTTTGGGCCGAATAGGCGATAGTCCATGTTGCCAGATCTGCGGTCACTTCCCGTTCGGCCAATCCGCGAACGGTGACGCTGCGATCCGCCATTTTGGAGCGGAGCAATCCATCCCCGAGCAAATATCCGCCGAAGATCAGGCCAATGGCCAATATGCCCGCACTGGCGAGCCAGACGCTGTTCTTGCCGCTCAGCAGTTTTTCGTTGTCACCATTTTCTGCCATAAGTGTTTCCCTTCCCTCTCTTGCCTTCTACATAGTTCTGACAACCCGGTTCGGCTTTGCGCTTGCTGCGATGAACCGTTTCTGAATAGCGATGAATGGAGTTTTATCATATGCCCATCCAGTATTTGCACACAATGCTGCGCGTCACAGATCCCGATGCGACCATCCGGTTCTTCAACCTGCTAGGGCTGGAGCAGGTCCGGCGGTATGATATCGAACAGGGCCGTTTTTCGCTGATTTTTATGGCTGCACCCGATCAGGACGGCGTGGCGGAAGTCGAGCTGACCTATAACTGGCCACCGGAAGATGGCAGCGAGCCGGAGCAATATGACGGTGGTCGGAATTTTGGCCATCTCGCCTATCGTGTCGACGACATTTATGCGCTGTGTCAGAAGCTGATGGATGCCGGAATTACGATCAACCGGCCACCGCGCGATGGCCATATGGCTTTTGTGCGCACGCCGGACAATGTATCGGTCGAGCTACTGCAAGCCGGAGATAATCTGCCGGTCCAGGAGCCCTGGGCAAGCATGGAGAATATCGGGGAGTGGTAGCGCTCCGGTCAGGCCTGGGCGATTTCGCCACCCTCTGAAGCGGGATTTCGGGACATGTCAAACCCGACGACCTGATTGCGGCCATTATTCTTGGCATCATAAAGGCGGCGGTCAGCCGCTGCCATCACCGACTTCAACGATGCACGTTTGGGGATCGAAGCAATACCGGCGGAGAAGGTAACAGGCTGATGGATTTCTGGCACCGACTCGTGCACCACGCGGATCAAACTCTCACATATTCGAGTCATGATTGCGGATGGCGTCTGATCCCGCTGATCTGAATCATCCTGGCGGATCAGGAGGGCAAATTCCTCGCCGCCGATTCGAGCAGCGGAATGGATGGTTTGGCCGAGTGTTTGTCCCACGGCTCGCAACACATTGTCGCCGATTTCGTGACCATAGGCGTCATTGACCTGCTTGAAAAAATCAATGTCCAGGATGGCCAGATGGGAATATTCCTTCGTCACCCGATTTTTTTGGAACCGCTTTTCGAACGCCCGGCGATTACCGATTCCGGTCAATCCGTCAGTCTCGGCCAGCAGCATCAGCTCCACTTGCTTGCGCAACGTACTTTCATGATTTCGCCGCAGTTTCATGATCCGTGTCGCAACTCCGAAAGCGAGAATGATCGTTTCCAGAACCAGCGCGAAATAGAGACCATAGTCCAGTTCGTGGATCCCGATATACAGATCAAGGCCCCGTGCAATACGATCGAGGCTGAAGGCAATAATCGGTGTCCAGGCAGCAATCTGGAACCAGATCGCCCTGCTGCCTCGCCGGGCCGCGTGCCACATCGTAAAGAGCACGACCAACAAATACGGCAGGAAGGACGCGTGATAATAGTTGCGGATGCTGGTGTCATATCCCTCAATGGCCTGAAAGATATAGGCTGTGACGAAAACCGGGATGACCGCCGTGACCAAAAGGATCGGCCGGAGCCAGCGAGCAATTTTTCCAGGTTCGAGAAACCGGTCGAGGAAGAACCCGCTGGCGGCGATGCAGATCGCCAATGTCCAGTAGTTCAGCAGGAATTTTGTGGTCAGGGTCGTGTCTGGAAATACCAGAAAGATCAGGCCTGAGGAGCTGAAGGTGTAAACAACGGTCCCCATGATCATCACGCTGTGCCACAGCATGAAGCTGTAGCGCAGCGCCCCGTAGAAAAACGCGTTGTAGAAAAACGGCATGATCGCCATGCCGCACAAAAGGGCAAACATCGCTGAAAGCGGGAGTTTAAGATCGTCCCACCGCTCTTTTGATGTCAGCTGAATGAGCGTTAGCGAGCTAGCGACACGCGGTCGGTCCAGGGCGACATAGACTGTTTCAATCCTGTCCCGGATTTCAGGGTCTTCCGAGCCTGGAATGGCCAGGCCGTAATGTCCCTTGGGGCGCCAGCTGTTGACGACGTCACGTTCGGAGAAAATTGCAGAACGCACGGTGCCATCGTCGAGTACCGCATGGACTTCCATTGTAGTCAGGCCGTTGTTATCGCCCTGAACCTCGATCGCACCGTCGGGCAAATCAGCGGTTCGGAAAGGGATTTTGGCCCAGAGCTTGGTACCCGTGAAACGGTATTTATCTTTCGAACAGTCAAATTGCTGGGACTGTGCCAAAACGTCGGATATCCGGGCATCGGAATCCGTTCCAAGCGTACACAATTCGCGGGACAGCGGAACGGCGGCAGACGCCGGGAGACAGAGGCAAAAAAATGCCACCATTGCGACCAGTAAGCGCAAACTGCCTTCCTCCCAATTGACCCTCATCAAGCCGATATGTCTTAATGTAAAATCGCTATTTTTCCGTTAACCATCGACAGGTTTCGGATTAGCTTCTAAAACTGGCCACATGCTGGAAATTGTAAGAATCCCCGTCCTGTCTGATAACTATGTGTGGCTGGTTCATGAACCGGACTCCGAGGAGACCATGGTTGTGGATCCGGCGGTCGCCGAACCGGTGTTGGCGGAAGCCGAAAAGCGGGGCTGGCGGATTACCCAGATCTGGAATACGCACTGGCATCCCGATCATACCGGCGGCAATCAGGCGATAAAGAATGCGACAGGCTGCCATATCACGGGTCCGGAAGCGGAACAGGAGCGCATTCCGACGCTGGACAGCAAGGTTCGCGGAGGAGACACTGTGAAGCTCGGCGCCGTGGAAGCGCAGGTGATCGACGTACCGGCGCATACAGCAGGGCATATCGCTTTCCACGTTCCTTCCGAAGAAGTGATCTTTGTGGGCGATACCTTGTTCGCCATGGGCTGCGGCCGGCTGTTCGAGGGAACGGCGGAGCAAATGTTTGACAATATGCAGAAACTTTCCCGGTTGCCGGGAGAGACTGCGGTATATTGCGCACATGAATATACGCAGAGCAATGGCGAATATGCGCTGGTCGCTGAACCTGATAATCAGGCTTTGCAGGACCGGATGGACGATGTTCTTGCGGCGCGGGCGAGAGGAGAAGCGACAGTTCCCACGACGATAGCGCTGGAACAGGCTACCAATCCGTTCATGCGAGCAACCTCTGCGGCTCAATTGGCGGAACGCCGTTCAGCCAAGGATAATTTCTGAGAGGCTATTTCGGTTTTTCAGTCCCTTATGGTATATTATTTCATTGATGGGGGCAAAAAGGAGATTTGTGATGCGTAAACTGATTTTCGCGCTGCCGATGGCGGCGTTGCTGGCCGCTCCCGCGGCCATAAGCGGGACCAAGGAAGTCCAGCTCAGCGA
>JBCBZY010000011.1:0-21034 GCA_039815115.1 Pseudomonadota bacterium
AAAAGTCATGGCCCCTCTTTCCACAGCTTCTGCAGGGTGCATTTTTGGCAAGCCAAGGCTCAGCGGACTGCCATGCTCACCAATGCACATTTCCGGCCGCCATTGGGCAATTCCGCGAGAGGTTTTGATCGCAAGGGGATTGTCCTCGTGCCCCAGATAAAGCAGATAGGGACCCTTGAGATCGTGCATGGGCGGTTCCTGTCCGTTGCTGGTTGCAGACTTTGCCGGATAAATAGCATGTATCCGCAAGCCTCAGGACAGTATCAGAGCACGTGATTTGCGCCCGGGTCAAGCAGCCCGATTTTGTTTCGCACTTCCTGTTGCTGCTTCCCGCTTGTCCGAAAGGAAATATTCTCCGAGACGCTGCACCACGAATGTACCGGCAGGAAAGGGGTTCCCGAAGGGTTCCGCGCGGCCCAGAAACGCCATGTCGCATTGTTCTGCGCAATCAAAATCGGTCATGGCGTCGCCGACAAACAGGCATTGCGATGCGGTCAGAGCTTCGGTTGCCATAATATCCCGGACAATCGAGGCCTTTTTCTCCGGAGCGCCGCGAGCGGTGCGGAAAAAGGGCGCGAGACCCTTGCGGTCGACGATGATCTGCAATTCGTCATGCGGCGTGCCAGACACGATATGCGCCTGGATATTTTGCCGCTCCAGATTGGCCAGAACTTCCGGAACATCGGGGAGCAGGTCGCTTTTGACCACCTCATCGAGAACGATGGACGAAAGCTTGTCACACCATTGGATTATCTCTGCTTCACTGAGGGAAATACCAAGAAGCTCGCTATGGAAGCGGGGGATCTTGTCAAACCGGGTTTCTCCCGGAACAGCGCGCTGATAGTCCTCAACCGCCCGCCGAACATCGGGACCAAATTCGTCGTAGAGCTGGCCGAAAGCCGTGATCTTGGCGTCAACAGAGTCGGCGATCACGCCATCGAAATCGAAGAAAATGCAATCATATTGCGACAGGGAAACGGGGGTCATGGGAGCTCCAGTCAATCAGGGTTTCAGGGTTGACGGAATCCAGACCGTCTTCGGTATAGACCGTGTAAAGCGCACGGGCGATGCGATAATCCTCGATATAGTCAATATCGACCCCGGCGAGGCGGGACAGGGATTGCAGTTCCGGATTGTCGCCGAGAAAATATTCGCGGGCGAGGATTTGCTGGCGGGGCGCCATGTAGATGCTGTTGGTGACCTTGTACCAGTCCGGCAGTTCCTGGGAGATGGTGTGATTGCGCGTCGCTTCGTAATTGAGCGCGCCGTCGCGCGACCAGAAATATTCTTTCATCAGGTTCACGCCAACCAGCGAGTCCCGATCGCCGTTGATGACCTGATCATGATAGGCGCGAAAGGCATCGCAATATTCCTGCGGGGCCATGAGCGGGCAGACAACTGTTGCCCAGGCGATGTGGGTGTGCGGGATGTCCCGGACGATGCCGGTAATCACGTCACGGAACGGCGCGATGTGATCAATGGCCAGATGTTTTGCCCGGTGATGGCGGGATACGCCAAACCGGTCGCCAAGCTTGAGGAAGTCCTCGTCTTCGCTGGAAAGGTAGATACGCCGGGGGTCAATGACTTCACACAACTGTGCCAGCTTCCATTCGATCAGTGTTTCCTGATCGCCGAACGGCAACAGACATTTTTCGGCAATGCGCGAACTGCCGCGGCGGACAGGTATTACAACAGCCAGATCATACATGGGAAAGAACCTCTTGAAGTGGGGGGAGAGATTGTCATGCCGCCTTCTCCGACGGCTGGGATAGATAGCGCGCCAGACCCTTTTCCCAGCGGGATGGGTTAACCGGGCTTTGCATGCGCGCGACAATGTCTTCCGCTTTCAGAGCGGGATCGGACGGATCGAAGACATTGTTGGCCAGATAAAAGGTGAACCAGCGGCGGGCCTGAACGGGATCTGCGCGGCGTGCCACGGACTGATCGACATCTGCGGCAAAGTCCCGGAAATTATCATAGGCCTGCAGCCAGTCGCCAGTGGCAAAGCCGGACAGGCGCAGGACTGGCGTCCCGAAAGCCGCACAGGCGCTCCAGCTTTTGGAGTTGCCAACAATCATGCCATCACTGTGCCAGCTCAGGGCCAGCGTTGCCTGCCCGGCATTTTCGGTGCCGTTGATCATGACTACCCGGTCCGGATGTTCTGAAATCGCCGCTTCCAGCGCACGATTATCGCCATAGAGTTCGTTGAGCGGGTGGTTGGTGACCGCCAATAGGCTGTTGTCGCGCAAACCCGGGGCAAGGGCTTTGATCATCGCCGCATTGTTCGAATAGCGATGATGTTGCCCGAAAAAATTCTCTTCATTCTCATATTCGAGGGGAAGGCCAATGATCATGCGATCGGTTGGCAATCCGGCCAGTGCCAGGAATTCCTCGCGGGATGGGAGGGCGGTTTGCTGATGCATCTGGGCCCAGATTGGCCCCGCCAGCTGGTCGAGGAGGTCACTGTCTTCGGTCGACAGTTCCGGCATCATTCCGTGATCAAACAGGCCGGGAGCCAGGGTGACCCAGTTTGCTCGGGTTTGCGCAGGTGGTGCGCCGCCTTCCATGATGTAACGCACAGTGCCGGGGAACCGGGCCGGCGTCGCGATATCGGCGCTGCGACACAGGGTAAGGTCGGGATTGAGTTTTTCGACTAGCGCAACGAGATCTTCTTCGCAGCTGGCATCGCTACGCAATATGAGGTGGTCCGGCCCGTCGAGAATGATCCAGTTCACATGTGTGAGATCAGCGATGAGATCGAGTTGATCCTCGCCCAGGCCGGTATTGCGCCAGAGCGGCGGGATCAGGACATGGACATCATGGACGCTTGCCATCACCCGGATCAGGTGCACAACGATGTTGGAAAACCACCAGGGCGTCACAACGGGCAAGTAAAACATCACCTGCTTGCGTGCCTGCGCCACTGTCTGCCTCCTCAACCTTTTCCGGGGCAAATCCGGCCCGGAAAGAAAAAGGATAAATGTTTATGGTTAACAAAGCGCTAAGCTTGAAACTGGGGCCAAACCGGGAAAAGTGCATAGGTTAAACCGCTTGCGTGGAATTTGCAGCATGCATATTATCAGCGTTCCATTCCAGCAGGCGCAGAACCATGGAAGCTACAGTTGCGAAAATCTTTGAATTTGCTCCCCTCCTCTGGGGGCTGGGATTTCTTGCGCCGCTCACTGCCCAGATTCTTGAAGTCATGGACTGGACCGCACCCTGGGGCCTGTCGCCATTGGGCTTTGGTTTCATCATCGGTGGAATCTGGGGTTTGTACGCGCAAATCCGGGGGACCTGGCTGTGGTGAGCGTTGTAGCCAATCCTTCTCCCGCGGAGCTGCTCGCGGATCCGGCAGCGCTGGATCCGGATGCAATCGACCGCCTGGCCGGACAGGATCTGACCGGTGTGGATCTCTCCGGTCTGTCCGACAAGCAGATGCGACGGCTCGAACGCCGGATTGCCCGGCGCTTTCACGGCGGCACCAAAGGTGGCACGCCCTGGACGCCGGTGATCTGGGGTCTGGGAAACACGGCCGCTTTCCTTTTGATGTGGCCTTTGGTGATGCTCGACATGATCCCGCTCTGGTTGGGCTGTCTGGTGAATGTCCTGTGCGCCTCTATCGCCCTGCTTCCCAGCCACGAGGCGCAGCATGACAATATTGCGCGACCCGGAACGAAACTGCGCTGGCTCAATGAACTGGTCGGACGCGTGTCGCTGATCCCGCTCGCCGGTCCCTATCGGGCATTCAAGATCACGCATCTTGGCCATCACCGCTATTGCAACCTCCCGGACAAGGATCCGGACTATTCAACCAGTGCTCGGTCCGCCTGGCATTTCCTGTTCAAGTCCGTGCGCAATCGCCAACCGCGCGGCGAAGGCGGCGTGGCGCGCTATGTCGAAGTTCTGAGGGAAATGGACACAGTCGATTCCCGCCGTGCGCTGCGCGAGGCGGCGGTGACCCAGTTTCTCTTTCTGGCGATCATGTTTGCCTTTGCGTGGAACGGATTTGCGATCGAGGCGCTGCTCCTGTGGTGGGTGCCGCGTCATGTCGGCCTGACCTATATCCGGTTGGTGCTGAGCTGGATGCCGCACCATCCGGCGAAGGAAACCGGGCGTTACACCAACACCCGGGCATTCAAGAGCTGGGCCGGGAATCTGCTGACGTCGGGCATGGAATATCACATCGTCCATCATCTCTACCCGAACATTCCGATCCACCGGACGCCGGCGGCCTATTGGGCACTGCGCCCCCTGCTGGTGGCGCGGAACTGCGAGCTGGGCAAACTCTAGCCCACAATCCCGTTGAGATATTCGGTTGTCCGCCGGCCATTCCTGACCACCCTCCGCGCGGTGAGTTCCATGTTGCGATAGGGTTCGCGATAGGATACATGCACCCAGCCGCTTGCCGGTTGTCCGCGCCTATAGAATTCCAGGAGCAGCTGATCATAGTTGAGCCGCCGCTCCATCCAGCGACAGATGTCGAGATTGTCGACACCGGGAATCTCGAAGTCGGCTGCTTCACCCTTGATATGCTGGGAAGAACGCGATCCCATGAGCGCCCGATTGAGTTCCGGGCTGCGATAGCCGGAGGAAATCATCACCGGCCGCTCATATTGTGCACGGACCGATTCCAGCACCTTTTCGCAGAGCAGTTTCATGGCTGCGATTTCGGTTGGTCCCGGCATGTTGTCGATCATCAGCCGGGTGGCCGTCTGGGAAGCGGTAAACTCGCTGAGATGAAAATTAGGGCTGAGTTTCATGACTTGCAGAATGTGTGAGGAACGGCTTGGGTGTCAACCCGACTACGGATCGAGTGAAACAACGACCGGGGGAAGCGAGCAACGGTGTTTGACACTATGTGTCGTCCATGCGAAATCGCAGCATCCAGGGGAGGGGATTATCATGAACGAATTTCGGATCATCACAATGCTCATCGGCCTTGTCCCGCTGTTTTTGGGCGGGACCGGTGTACTCATGGGCGCGCAAGCGATGGTGCCGGAACCGGAGCTATATTCGCTGCCAGCGATAAATGCGCTCGACAGCCAGTATCGCTATCTCGCCGGAGTATATATTGCGGTGGGCCTGATGATCCTCTGGTCAGCGGGCGATGTGAAAGGCCGCGCCAGCTTGCTGCGATTTGCGATGCTCGGCTGGTTCATTGGCGGCTGTGCACGGGCACTGTCCTGGCTGACCGTAGGCGAGCCGGCGGATTGGCAGGTCAGCGGGATGATCGTGGAGCTGGTGGTGCCAGTTGTTATAATGCTGTGGCAGTCTCGATTGGTGAGAGACTGACTAGCGAACGAATATCCACCAGATTAGCGCAATGAATTCCAGAAATCCGATAAGCAAAACGCCATGTCTGAGCAGTTGGCCCTCGTAAGACACGCCGTTGGGCAAACGAATGTGACCCCGCTGATATATTTTGTAGAGAATCACCGCCAGCGGTAAAAAATAGATCGCAATTCCGCCAATGGTATAAACCCAGGTCGGCATGCCGAAGCCTCGCAAGACCATTGTCCCCACGGCCAAATAGGTAAACAGGACAAGTGACAGGCAACTCCATATCTGGAGTTCATCCCGATCGATGAAATGATCATTTGCCTCCAGAAATTCGTCGAGCCGCTATTCGACATCTTCGTCATGCCGACGATTGTTCATTCGCATAGCATGTCCTTTAGATATTGACCGGTGAAGGAACCCTTCACCATGGCAACTTCTTCCGGCGTGCCTTCCGCGACGATTTCTCCCCCACGAACGCCGCCTTCCGGACCCAGGTCGAGGATATGATCGGCGGTCTTGATGACGTCGAGATTATGCTCGATGACAACCACGCTGTTGCCCTGTTCCACCAGCCGGTGGAGGACCTGCAATAGCTTGCGGACATCTTCAAAATGCAATCCGGTTGTGGGTTCATCGAGAATGTAGAGCGTCTGTCCGGTAGAACGCTTGGACAGTTCCTTTGCCAGTTTGACGCGCTGGGCCTCGCCGCCGGACAGGGTCGTGGCCTGCTGGCCGACCTTGATATACCCCAGTCCCACTTCGTAGAGCATTGCCATCTTGTCGCGGATCGGCGGGACCGCCTTGAAGAAGCTGACTGCATCCTCGACGGTCATGTCGAGGACATCGGCGATCGACTTGCCCTTGAACTTCACTTCCAGCGTTTCCCTGTTGTAACGCTTGCCGCCGCATTCCTCGCAGGTGACATAGACATCGGGCAGGAAATGCATTTCGATCTTGATCAGCCCGTCGCCGCGACACACTTCGCAGCGGCCGCCCTTGACGTGGAAGGAAAAACGGCCGGGCTTGTAGCCACGCGCCTGAGCCTCGGGCAGTCCGGCGAACCAGTCGCGGATGTTGGTGAAAGCCCCGGTATAGGTCGCTGGATTGGACCGGGGCGTCCGGCCGATCGGGGACTGGTCGATATCGATGACCTTGTCGCAATATTCGAGTCCGGTGACTTTCTCATGCTTGCCCGCGATAAGGCGGGCCCCATTGAGGGATCGGGCAGCGGCGGCATAAAGCGTATCGATGGTCAGCGAGGATTTGCCTGATCCGGACAGGCCAGTGACGCAGGTAAATGTGCCCAGCGGGATCGAAGCCGTCACATTGCGCAGATTATTGGCTTCCGCTCCGTGAACGGTCAGTTTTTTGCCATTGCCTTTGCGTCTTTTGGTTGGAACATCGATCTTTTTTGTACCATTCAGGTACATTGCCGTCAGGGATTTCTTGTTCTTCAGGATCTGCTTGAGCGTGCCGTTGGCGATGATTTCGCCGCCATGCACACCCGCGCCGGGGCCGATATCCACGACATGATCGGCGGTCCGGATGGCATCTTCATCATGTTCGACGACGATCACCGTGTTCCCTAGATCGCGCAATCGTTTCAACGTTGTCAGCAGCCGGTCATTGTCCCGCTGGTGCAGACCGATGCTGGGCTCGTCGAGTACGTAAAGGACGCCGCTCAGTCCCGATCCGATCTGACTGGCCAGTCGGATCCGCTGGCTTTCACCGCCCGA
Source organism: Pseudomonadota bacterium (assembly GCA_039815115.1). Classification (GTDB taxonomy): domain Bacteria; phylum Pseudomonadota; class Alphaproteobacteria; order Sphingomonadales; family Sphingomonadaceae; genus Parasphingorhabdus. The sequence continues at coordinate 7,017 of JBCBZY010000011.1, forward strand.
CAGCGTTCCGCTGGTCCGGTCGAGATTGAGATAGTCGAGTCCGACATTGTTCAGAAATCCGAGCCGCTCGATAATTTCCTTGAGGATTGGTTCGGCAATCTGGCGTTGTGTCTTGTCGAGCTGTTCCGCCAGTCCCTCGAAAAAGGCAAGCGCGTCCCCGACGCTGCGCCGGGTCGGAATGCTGATATCCTCTCCCGCGATCTTGACGGCCAGCGCTTCGGGTTTCAGCCGAGCTCCCTGACAAACTTCGCAGGGCGCCGCGGCCTGGAATTTGGCCAGCTCTTCACGCATCCATGCGCTTTCGGTCTGCAGCATACGCCGGTTGAGATTTCCGACCACGCCTTCGAAAGGTTTTTTTACCTCGTAGCTTTTGCGTCCGTCCTGAAAGCGGAGCTTGACAGGCAAGCCCTGAGTTCCATTGAGGATGATGTCGCGGTGGTGCTCGTCAAGATCCTTCCACGGCGTTTCCAGATCAAACTCGAAATGACGCGCCAGCGATCCCAGGACCTGCATGTAATAGGGGCTGGGCGGATTGGATTTTGCCCATGGCACAACCGCGCCCTGTTTCAAAGTGAGTGCGGGATTGGGGACAATCAGCTGGGGATCGAAATATTGCTTCTCGCCGAGGCCGTCACAGGCCGGGCAGGCGCCTTGTGGTGCATTGAAGGAAAACAGGCGCGGGGCAATTTCCTCGATCGTGAAGCCCGATACCGGACAAGCGAAGCGTTCCGAAAACACGATACGGTTATCGGGCAGGCCGGTGCCTTTCATTTTGCTTCCGGTTTCTTCCGCTTCTCGGCCGGGAACCACGCCATCGGCAAGGTCTACAAAGGCGAGACCGTCCGCGAGACGCAGCGCTGTTTCGAAGGAATCAGCCAGCCGGGTCTCCATGCCTTCGCGCACGACCAGTCGGTCCACGACCACTTCAATGTCGTGCTTCAACTTCTTGTCCAGCTTGGGAGTTTCTTCGATATCGTAAAATTCGCCATCCACGCGAACCCTTGTGAAACCGGCTTTTTGCCACTCGGCCAGCTCCTTGCGATATTCACCCTTGCGGCCTCTGACGACCGGGGCGAGCAAGTAGAAACGGGATTTTTCCGGCAGAGCCATGACCCGGTCGACCATCTGGCTAACGGTTTGCGCGGTGATCGGTTCTCCCGTCGTCGGAGAATAGGGAACGCCCGCCCGTGCCCAGAGCAGGCGCATATAATCATAGATTTCTGTAACGGTCGCGACGGTAGAGCGTGGATTGCGTGAGGTGGTTTTCTGCTCGATGGAAATAGCCGGAGACAGTCCTTCGATATGCTCGACATCGGGCTTTTGCATCATCTCCAGAAACTGGCGGGCATAGGCCGACAGGCTTTCGACATAGCGTCGCTGGCCCTCGGCATAGATGGTGTCAAACGCCAGGCTCGATTTGCCACTTCCGGACAGGCCGGTGATGACAATCAGTTTCTCGCGGGGGAGGTCGATGTCCACGCCCTTGAGATTGTGCTCTCTGGCACCTTTCACTTTGATATGGGTCAGCATATGCAGCCTTTGCCGAAGATTGGAAACAGAGTCCAGCGGGTCGTTGGGCCGTATAAGGTTCGATTTATGTTCTCAATGCAATGGAGATGTGAGGACATCAGCTGGCAGGGTGCGCGTTCGCAATGGTACCAACGGTTTTCGAAACCCCTTCGGTTCAAAACAGCGGCTGACTGATGGGGATCCCCATATCCAGCTGTTCGGCAATATGTTCGCCCCATTTCTCGACATATCCGATCTCTTCCTCAATGATTGGGCTGGCGGCTTTCTTTGCCTGATCAGCTATTGTTTCAGCATAATCTCCGCCCTGTTTTGCATGGCTGGAAAAAACCGGGCCGCCGACCAGCTGGTCGATCTGTTCATCGGCGAGATTAAAACTGAAGTGGTTGGCGATGGTGCGAAATGATTCGGCCTTCTGATCATTGAACAGGGCGGAATCGAGCGTCCGGAACCTGTCCCTGAATGGCGTTCGCAGCACCATCGCAAAATGCCGCTGATGGAGCAGCCAGGTCAGTGCGGTAACCTGCAAGTCGGTCAGCCGCATTTTTTCGTCATCTGACAAGCCCAGATCCAGCGCGGCATAGCTGGTGATTTCCTGATTGAGCCGGCGCGCCCAGATCCGGCCCTCCATGCCTTTTTTCGCAACTGATCGCAAAAATGCCCCCAGTCCGGAATGCATCATCACTGCTTGGGCTTCCGGCATATGTTGCATGATCAAGGGCAATATCTGATTGGCATGATTGGAGGGTTTTATCACGGTCATGACGAGGTCATCCCCGGACCGCGCGAAGAGCTTGAAGACCGGCTGCAGCAGGGATTGTGCGTTCTGGTGTGAAAGTGACACGGCAAAATCATTGAAAATCTGCGGCTCGCTATATCCGGCACAGCCCGGCAATTCTTCCATCGCCCGGACCAGCAAGGTGGAGCGGCAGAAGGCGGTGTGAAAAATATAGTGACTGGGGACCGTCTCCGGCTGGTATGCCCGAATATCCTCTCCGGAAATCCAGATCGCCTGATCGGCGGATTCCGGCTGGAAACTGGCCATGAAAGTCAGCTCTTTTCGTGCCTTGTCAGGGAGATGGATAAACTGCACTCGGTCTGCCACGGCATCAAGGCGATGCGGCAACCAGTTGCGATCTTTTAGATATATTGAACTGTCTGTCATCGCTACCTATGGTGCCCCAACTTGTCGGGGCGATCAATTGCAAACGCGATACCGGCCTCTCGGAGTCAATCAATATGCTGCAGCCAATAACACAGGACGAACTGGATGCCCGGGCCTCTCGTTTATCCCAGGATGGCTGTTTGCAAATGCAGGATATTCTGGCGGAAGATCTGGCGGTGAAACTTCACAAGACCCTGGCTGAGCTTGAATGGGTCACGGTCTTTAACAAAGGCAATGACAATTATGAAATGCCGCGCAAAAATGCGATGGCGATGAGTGAGGAGGATCGACAGCGATTGCTGTCCCAAATCCAGCAACGAGCGCGTTCACACTACCAGTTCTTCTATCTCCGCTACCCGGTTCTGGAGCCCTATTTTGACGGGGATGGGGACCGCGGTCCACTGGCCGGCTTTTTCGAGATGATGAATTCGAAAAAGACCCTCGATATTGTCCGACAGATCGTCGGAGAGCCCGACATTTGCTGGGCGGATGGACAGGCTACATGTTTCGGGCCCGGGCATTTTTTGAATCAGCATGATGATAGTCATGATACGCATCAGCGCGTTGCCGCCTATGTCCTCAACCTGACGCCCAAATGGGATGAGGACTGGGGCGGATATCTGCAGTTTTTTGATGAACAGGGTGACATGACCGGCGGATTTCGACCGCGCTTCAATGCGCTGAACATGTTCAGCGTGCCCAACCGGCATTCGGTCGAGCTGGTCGCTCCTTATGCCGGGGCACTCAGATATTCGATCACCGGCTGGTTCCGCAAGGATGATCCACCCGGAAAAATCGGCGGCGAATTGTAAGCCCGGTTGTCAGGATTTGCCGCTGGATTTTTCTGGTGGTGCCCCCAGCTGATCGAGCACCTGTTCCAATCCACGTGCCAGCTGATCGAGATCGGCATCTTCGAATGCCTCGTCCAATATATTGTTGATCTTGCCGAAAGGGCTGCGGATCGATCTTAGCGCTTCCATGCCGGCCGGTGCCGGTTTGAGCACCCAGGCGCGGGCATCCGTGTCCGACCGTGTCCGGGTGATATAACCAGCCTTCAACAGGCGGTTGGCCATGGTGGTAATGGCGCTTTCCCGCTGCATCAGCCGTTGGGCCAGATATTTCTGTGACACGCCGTCCTCTTCGGCAATGATTGTCATCACCGCCGCCTGGGCCGTCGACATGCCTCCAGACTCCAGCAGGGCGGCATCTGCCTCCTTTTTCAGGCGATGGGCCACCCGCTGCAGCAGGAAATAGAGCTTGTGGTCTTTCGCAGACATGACTGTACCCCTCTTGACATTCCCGGTAGCAACATAATACTACATATATGAAGTATATGAAAGTGCGAGAACCAACATGGGTGCAATAGACGTCTGGTCACAAATGACAACGCAGCGGATGGCGGACGCGCCATGGCTCGCCACGTTGCGTCGCTGGACCGGTCAAGCGGGTGTGCCACTGGTGCCATCGACTGAAGACACGCTGGCCGCGATGGATGCTGCCGATGTCGATATCAGCCTGCTGTCGGCCTGGCACGGTCCGGCCGGTTCGCTGATTTCCAACGAGGAAGTCAGTGCACAGATCGATGCTGCTCCGGATCGGTTTCGCGGCCTTGCAACCGTCGATTTATCGCAGCCAATGGAAGCGGTGCGCGAGCTCCGCCGCTGGGTCGATGCCAAGAAATTTGTTGGCGTCCGGGTGGTGCCATGGCTTTGGGATTTGCCGCCCAATGACCGCCGCTATTATCCTGTCTATGCTGCCTGCGTGGATCTCGGCGTACCCTTCTGTACCCAGATCGGCCATACCGGACCATTGATGCGATCCGAAACCGGGCGACCCATTCCTTATCTCGAGGACGTATTGCTCGACTTTCCCGAACTTGTTGTCGTCGGGGGTCATGTCGGGTTTCCGTGGATTGATGAACTGATCTCGCTGACTATCAAATTCCCGAATTTCCATGTCGATACGTCTGCCTATGCTGTGCACCGGTTGCCGCCGGATTTTGTGGGCTTCATGAAAGGACTGGGCCAGGAACGGGTCATGTTCGGGACCAACTGGCCGATGCTGTCGCCCGCCACCTGTCTGAAAGGGCTGAATGATCTGGGGCTCACCGATGTCCAGCAGGACGCATTTTTATCGGGCAATGCCTGCCGTGTATTCAAACTGTGACGTCAACCGAAAGGAACAATCATGCCAGACCGTAAACGAGTCGAGGCCTTTGTGGATGCAGTCGTCAACGGCGATCACGGGGAGGCCATTGCCAATTTCTATCATCCCGATGCCAGCATGCAGGAAAATCGCGAGCCGCCACGTGAGGGACGGGACCAGCTGATCGCGCATGAGCAAGCGGGAATGAGCCGGATTCAATCCATGCTCACCCATCCACCGGAGGCGGTACTGGTAGATGGCGATCACGTCGCCATTGCCTGGACTTTCGATTCCATCGGCAAGGATGGTGTGACCCGGCGGCTCCACGAAGTTGCTTTGCAGCAATGGGATGGCGACCGGATCGCCAGAGAACGTTTTGTCTATGACAGCGCCACAGCCTGGCAACCTGTTTCCTCCCCAGATAACCCAAAGGACTGAATCATGGCCTCTCCCGACCCCTGTATCATCGACACGCTCCCCTTTTCCGGGCTCGACCCGGAGGAAATGTGCCGGCGGGCGCTTGAATCCCGCAGCGATATTGACCTGTTCGAACATGAGCTCAGTTTCGTGCGTCGCCGTGTCATCCGGAATGCCGCGGCAGTGCCCAGCCTGATCATCTTGCCTGACGGCCCGGCGACACTGGAAAGCTATGACGGGTTTACTGACGCGCTGTCTGACCGTTTCAATATCGCGATCCTTGAGATTCCGGGTTTCGGTTTTTCCTGGGCGAAAGACACACGGGCCATGGAGTTTGAAACCTGTTGCCAGATCATGGCGCAGGCGATTGCCGATCTCGAACTGCCGCAAGTGGTGCTGGTGGGACCTTGTATCCAGGGGCTGATTGCAGCTCGGATCGCCGAGATTCTGGGTGACCAGCTGACGGGTCTGATCATCGCGCAGACGGCGGACTTCGCCGGAGAGGTTGCCTGGACGCAGAGCGGGATCGACACGCATGGCAATCTGGTCAAACCCTATGAGGGGCAGATCAGCTTCCGGCTGGCCCGGGAACGGGCGACGGTGGACTGGTGGGCGGCGTTTGTCGCCGGACCCAAATTGCCGCTGGAGGAGTTTCAGGAAGAGGCGCGAAAAGTCCTGCGTTGTGGCTGTTCCTATGCTCTGGCATCACAGATCCAGAAATTTGGCGCGATGGAAGAATTGCCCGAATTCGCACCAAAGGTTCCAACCGCTGTGATCTGGGGAATGACGGATCAGTCTCACCAGGCAACCGACAAGCGCTCTGTCCTGCGCTATGCGCCCGACGCGATCTATATCGAGCGCGATGACCTGGGACATTTCCCCGATCTCGAAGAACCGGAACTGATTGCGGAAATTGCGGAGCAGCTGATCGGAGGGGCCTAAATCTGGGCTAGCGGGGTGGCGCTCGCGATCTCGCGCTTGTCCCCGGCCTCCAAACATGCTCAACACGCGGATTATGGAATCCCCCTGCAACGATATCTGCACGATTGACGGGCCAACCGGACTATGTGTCGGGTGCGGTCGGACTCTGTCCGAAATCGCGGAATGGGCATCGGCGACCGAGCCGCGGCAAGAGGAAATTGTGGCGGTTTTGCCCGAGCGAATGCGCCTGCTGACCAAGAAACAGATCGAGGCGGAAACGGACTAGACCCGAGCCTGTTTGCTGGTCGGTTTTTGCCGTGAGAGACAAGCGTGACAGGGTTGGGCGCAGTTTTCGCCATCACCACCTTCCTGTTCCAGTGGGATATTGACCGATCGCACTTCACCCTCTGCATTGCACAATTCCACGGTCATGGTCGCTGTTGCAGGAACGGCAGGCAGGATGGCCATGCCCCACAAGGCGACAAGCACGGGCAGCACCGGAAGCGCGGCGGATCTAAGCGTCTGTATCATCGGACTCCGGTTTCTTTTCATCATCAATCAGCACACGATGGGCGGCACCCTCCAGATCCTCGAACTGGTCATTGCGCATGGCCCAGAAGAAAAAGCCGAGACCGGCAAGGCCCATGAACAGGGCCACGGGGATCAGGATCGCCAGGCCGCTCATCTGGCTGACCCATAGAGGCGTAGCGCGTTGCCGACGACGATCAATGACGATGTCGACATGGCAATGGCGGCGATCAGCGGAGTCACCAGTCCGGCGAGAGCCAGCGGTACGGCGAGAATGTTGTAGCCAATGGCCAGAGCAAAATTCTGGCGCACCGTCTGCATTGTTCGGCGCGCGACCTTGACCGCCAGAGCCGCCGGCATCAGGCTGTCGCTGGTAAACACGGCATCGGCCGCCTGCTGGCCGACATCACTGGCGGAACCCGGGGCGATGGATACATGCGCTGCGGCGAGGGCGGGGCCGTCATTGAGGCCATCCCCGACCATCAGCACCTTGTGCCCCTGATCGCTCAGCCTGCTTATGGTGTCGACCTTGTCTTCGGGGCGGGCCCCGGCCTGGGCCAGAATGCCCAGTTCCTGTGCTACCGGGACGACGGCTTCCAGGCTGTCGCCGGACAACAAAGAGGCGGGCAAGCCCAGTTCATCAAGTTCCTCGATCGCCGCCCGGGCACCGGGCCGGATAGAATCGGTAAGTGTGATGCGCATTGTCTCACTGCCCACAATCAGCTCGGTCGCGAGGGTTGCACTGCCTTTCTCGGGTCGTGCCAGGGACACCGGCTGGTTGTTCCATATCGCCGACATGCCTTCGCCGGCTGTTTCGGTCAGACCCTCAATCTCTGCAGGCACAATATTTTCGGTGGTCAGGGCCTTGCAAATGGCTTTGCTGACCGGATGGCGACTGGATTGCGCCAGCGCGAGAGCCACGGATTTCTGCTCATCCGAAAGCTGGTCGAGATTGTCCGGAACCGGCTGGCCGGTGGTCACTGTCCCGGTCTTGTCCAGAACCACGCGATCCGCCTCCGCCAGCCGTTCCAGAGCGCTGCCATCCTTGACGAGCACACCCTTGCGCATCAATGCGCCGGAAGCGACAACCTGCGCAGCCGGAACTGCCAGCCCCAGGGCGCAAGGGCAGGTGATGATCAGCACCGCGACGGCAATCAGGAGTGACTGGTGCCATCCGGCGCCGGCCAGCATCCAGCCGAAAAAGGCCAGAAGAGCGAGGCAGTGGACTGCAGGGGCGTAATAGCGCGCAGCCTTGTCCGCCACCCGGACATGGAAGGAGCGATGCTGCCCCGCCTCGTCCATCAGGCGGGCAATGTCGGCGATGCTGGTATCCTGACCTGCAGCCGTCACCTGCACGCGAACCGGTGCTGTCATGTTCATGGTTCCGGCGAGGACTTCTTCGCCTTCCTGTCGCAGCCGGGGGTCGCTTTCGCCGGTGAGCATCGAGAAATCAAATCCGCTTGATCCCTCGATAATCACGCCATCGGCTGCGAGGTTCTCTCCAGCGGCAACAAGCATGACCATATTGGTGCAGATCTCAGGTGCTTTAGTCCAAACTGTTGTCCCATCCGGCTGGACGATCATCGCACCCGGAGCGGTTTGCCGGAGCAGAGCGGAAATTCCTTCGCGCGCCCGGTCTCGCATCATGCCATCGAGGACGCGACCGGAGAGCAGGAAAAAGATCAGCATGACCACACCATCAAAATAGGCGTGGGGACCGCTGGTGGCAGTTTCATAGAGACTGAGGCCGGTGGCCAGCAAAATGCCGATACTGATCGGGACGTCCATGTTGGTGCGCAAGTAGCGCAGGGCCATGGCGGCGGAGGCAAAAAACGGTCGCCCCGAATAGGCGATCACCGGGATCGCGATCAGTGCCGAAAGCCAGTGAAACAGGTCTTTGGTCACGCCCATGGCACCGGACCAGACACTGACCGACAACAGCATGATATTCATCATCCCGAAGCCCGCCACGGCCAGCGCGCGGAGCAGCCGTCTGGTGTCGCCGCGGTCTTCCGACAAAGGGTTGTCGGCCAGTATCTGTGCTTCGAATCCCAGTGCCGCGATGGCCTTTTTGAGCTTGTCTTCGGTCAGTTCCGGGGCGTGCGAAACCGCCACCTGCTTGGTGGAAAAATTTACCCGGGCTGTCATCACATCGGGCATTCCATTCAGGCCGCGCTCGATTTTGGCGATGCAACCCGCGCAGCGCATGGTCGGGACGGCAAAGCGACTGTCCTCGCACTGCCGGGCCGGCTCCAGATCATCGAGGACAACCGTTGCGTTCATCTGACTTCGCTGACCATGTCCAGATTGCGGCCACCTTCGGTTATGGCAATTTTGAGCTTCCAGCGCCCGGCAGGAAGGGTCTGATTGCTGACATACTGGCCAGGGGCCGTTTCGGCGAAGTCCAGTTTCACCGAATCGGTTCGCCCAACGGGATGCTCGGCAACGGCTGAAATCCCGGCGTTGCGCAAATTCGCGCCTTGAGAATTTTGCACGGTAATCTCCAGCCGGTCGCCGGTGCGGACGGGGGCGCTGACGGCCCATCCATGCGCGGCTTCCTTGCGGCTTTCTTCCAGCCACTGGTTATATTTCTGACTGGCGACATAGCTGTTGTCGACAACTGTCCCTCCGAAAGAGGAGATGGCGAGACCAGCCATGAGAAAATTGACCGCCGCAATCACGCCGAAAAAGGCAACAAACATCAGCGTCACGTGAAAGCCGGTAATTTTCCTTTTCGTTCGGTTCATGCTGCGATCCTCGTTCAGTTTCTGGGCCGTTCAAAAAACAGCTCTTCGCTGTCGCTTTCGGGATTTTCTCCGGCACCTTCGATTGTCATGATGAATTCATCACGTTCTGATGTTGTCTCAGGCGCCGCAATAAAGAGTCGCAAATTGGCGACCGAGTCGGCCGGGACAGTGACTTGCAAGGCTGTCTGCGCGTCCGGACGGGTCGTGCCGCCTTCCCAGAGTGTGGCTCCAGCCAGTCCCGCAATCGACACTTCCATCTGCCGCGGGCGGTTCTCCATATTCCGGATCTTGGCGGTATAAGCGTTGCGAATATCACCATTGGAGAGCTGTACGTAGACCGGATTGCGGTCATGCTGGACCGCGAGATCCAGTCGCGTGCGGTTACCAAGCGCAAACAGCATGGCCAGCCCGATTCCTGCCCAGACGCCAAAATAGACAAATGTGCGGACGCGTAACAGGTTTCTCCATGCGGGACCGGTGTCCTTGCCCGCTTTCTCTGCTTCCGCATCATCGGCCGTGATGTAGTCGATCAGCCCGCGCGGACGGCCCACTTCACCCATCACCCGGTCACAAGCATCAATGCACAACGCACAGGTGATGCAGCCGATTTGTGGTCCTTCGCGGATATCAATCCCGGTGGGGCACACCGCGACACACTGGTTGCAGTCGACACAGTCGCCAAAAGCTTCGGGATCCGTCTGGGCCTTTTTGATGCTTCCGCGCTTTTCGCCCCGCCAGTCCTTGTAGGTTACTTGCAGTGATTTTTCGTCCATCATCGCGGCCTGAATACGAGGCCAGGGGCACATGTAGATGCAGACCTGCTCGCGCATAAATCCGCCGAAGATAAAGGTAGTGGCAGTCAATATGCCAACCGTTGCATAGGCGACGAAGGCGGCTTCACCGGTCCAGAAATCCACCACAAGAGTCGGCGCATCGGCAAAATACATGATCCATGCGCCGCCGGTCCAGAAGGCGATAAACAGGTAGATGCCCCATTTGAACAGGCGCCGGGCCGTTTTGCTTGCTGTCCAGGGTGCCTTGTCCATCCGCATGCGGGCATTGCGATCCCCGTCGACAAACCTGTCGACATGCTGAAACAGGTCGGTCCACACGGTCTGCGGACAGGCATAACCACACCAGGCGCGTCCGACAGCCGAAGTTACGAGGAACAGGCCGATGCCCGCCATGACCAATAGCCCTGCGACATAGTAAAATTCGTGCGGCCAGATTTCTATGCCGAACATGTAGAAGCGGCGATTGGCGAGATCGACAAGTACCGCCTGGTTGGGTGCATAAGGCCCGCGATCCCAGCGGATCCAGGGCGTGATGTAATAGATTGCCAGTGTGACGATCATGATCGCCCATTTTAGCCGCCGGAACGTCCCGTCTATCCGCTGGGGATGGACGGCTTTCCGCGCCTCATAGAGCTTCAGCTCAGGATCAAGGATTTCATCAGGATTGTTCATCACCCGTGCCTGTTTCCGCGGTTTCTTCGGGCTGCGGAGCCGCTTCTCCGCCGCCGAGCGAGTGGACATAAATGGCGAGCATGCGAATTGTAGCAGGATCCAGGCGCTCGCTCCACCTTGGCATGACGCCATAGCGGCTGTTGGTGATCGTATCGGTGAGAGAATCCCGATCACGACCATAAAGCGCAATTCGGTCGGTCAGATTCGGTGAGCCCTGAAGGCGATCTCCGGTGCCGTCTGCACCGTGACAGATGGTGCAATTGGCCTCGTAAAGAACTGCGCCGCGCTGTGATGCTGCACTGGTGCTTTCGTCGCCCGAAAGCGTGCGGACAAAAGAAACGACATCCTGTATCTCGCTGGGCTGGAGTATCCCGTCCCGGCCAAAGGCTGGCATTTGCGAGAAACGCGTGTCCGGATGATCCGGCTGGCGAATACCGTGCACAAGTGTATATTCGATCGCTTCCAGATCACCGCCCCAGAGCCAGTCGTCATCATTCAGATTGGGATAGCCCTTGAAGCCGGATGCGCCAGATCCGTGGCACTGGACACAATGGACTCTGAATGCCGAAGCCCCGCCATTAATTGCCTGGGTGCGCAGGTTTTCATTGGCAGCAACACTGTTGATGTCGCTCGCCACCAGAGCTGCGCGGATGGGTTCGAGCTGTTCTTCCCGTGCCGACATTTCCTTTTGCAGTTCACCGCGGCTGGTCCAGCCAAGGACGCCCTCCGTTGCGGAATTGACCAGCGGCCAGGCCGGATAAAGGATCATGTAGACAATACCCCAGACGATGGTGGCGTAGAAGGTCCATACCCACCAGCGCGGCATGGGCGTATCCAGTTCGACAATCCCGTCCCATTCGTGACCAACCGTTTCGGTGCCTGTGGCCTTGTCGACATATTTATGCTCAGACATCGTTCTTGTCCTCATCGAAAATCATGTTGGCAGCATCATCGTGGAGATCCCTGGCGGCCGGGCGAAAAGTCCAGAGCGCAAAGCCGAGCCACAACAGAGCCATGAACAACAATCCCCAGCTATCGGCGAAATGGCGCAGTTCCTCGTAGTTCATCGCGGCTGCTCCTGTGCTTCACCCGCCTCGAAGTCGACCAGCGTGCCGAGCATCTGCAAATAGGCAACCAGCGCATCCATCTCGGTCAGCCGGTCCGGATTGCCGTCAAAGTCGCGCACCTGGACCTTGGGATAACGCTCTTCGAGCTCTGCCGTGCTGGCAAAGGGATCGACCTGGGTGAGCAGATCCTCATTGGCCTTTTCGATCGCCTCTTCCGTGTAGGGGACGCCGACCCGGTACAGCGCACGCAAATGTCCCGACATGTCCCCGGCATTCAGGTCCTTGTCCTTCAGGAAAGCATAGGGTGGCATGATCGACTCCGGCACCACCTGGCGCGGATCTTCGAGATGCTGGACATGCCATTCATCGGAATAGCGACCACCTACGCGGGCCAGATCCGGTCCTGTGCGTTTGGAACCCCACTGGAACGGATGATCGTACATGGATTCCGCAGCCAGCGAATAATGCCCATAGCGCTCGACCTCGTCGCGGAATGGCCGGATCATCTGGCTGTGGCAGGTGTAGCAGCCCTCGCGGATGTAGATGTTGCGCCCGGCGAGTTCCAGCGGCGTGTAGGGTCTGACGCCTTCCACCTCTTCCACCGTGTTGTCGATCCAGAATAGCGGAGCGATTTCCACAATCCCGCCGATGATCACGACTACCAATGAGCATACTGCAAGCAGGGTGACGTTTTTCTCGAGCTTTTTGTGTTTGTCAGCAAAATTTGCCATATTTCGTCTCCCTTACTCGGCCGGAACCGCGGCTGGCTGTCCGGCCAGCGGCTTGTCGGCTTCCGGATCATGCGGAGTTTCTGTCATCGGTTTTTCGTCGCGCTGTTTGCCGGCGATGGTCATCCAGACATTGTAAACCAGGACACAGGCCCCGGCGAGATAGAGCAGTCCGCCAACAGCCCGGATCAGGTACATGGGAAGCATCGCCGTTACGACTTCGCTGAAGGAATAGACCAGATATCCGTCATCCCCATATTCCCGCCACAGCAGTCCCTGCATGATGCCGGCAACCCACATTGAAGCGGCGTAGAGTACGATGCCCATGGTCGCGAGCCAGAAGTGCCAGTTGATCATGCGCAGGCTGTAGAGCCGCTCTTTGCCCCAAAGGCGCGGTACCAGAAAGTAGATCGCGGCAAAGGTGATCATGCCGTTCCAGCCGAGCGCGCCGCTATGGACGTGACCAATGGTCCAGTCGGTATAGTGGGACAGGCTGTTGACCGCCTTGATCGACATCATCGGCCCCTCAAAAGTGCTCATGCCGTAGAAGGCGAGGCTGAGAACCATCATCCGGATGATCGGGTCGGTGCGGATTTTCTCCCAGGCGCCATTGAGTGTCATCAGGCCGTTGATCATGCCGCCCCAGCTTGGCATCCACAGGATGATCGAGAAGACCATGCCCAAGGTCTGGGCCCAGTCGGGCAAAGCCGTATAGTGCAGATGATGCGGACCGGCCCAGATATAGAGGAAAATCAGCGACCAGAAGTGAATGATCGAAAGGCGATAGCTGTAAACCGGCCGTTCCGCCTGTTTCGGCACGAAATAATACATCATGCCCAGGAACCCGGCGGTGAGGAAAAAGCCCACCGCATTATGCCCGTACCACCACTGGGTCAGGGCGTCCTGCACACCGGCAAAGGCGCTATAGCTTTTCGCACCTAGCAGGCTGACCGGCATGGTCAGACCATTGACCACATGCAGCATGGCGACGGTCAGGATGAACGCCAGGAAAAACCAGTTGGCGACATATATATGCGGTTCCGACCGTTTGGCGATTGTGCCGATGAACACGGCGGCATAACTGACCCAGACAATCGTCAGCCACAGATCGACATACCATTCCGGCTCGGCATATTCCTTGGACTGGGTGATGCCCAGCAAGTAACCGGTGGCGGCCAGCACGATGAACAGCTGGTAGCCCCAGAACACAAACCAGGCCAGATTGCCGCCCCACAGCCGCGCCGCACAGGTGCGCTGAACGATAAACAGCGAGGTCGCGATCAGGGCGTTGCCGCCAAAGGCGAAAA
>JBCBZY010000064.1:0-11075 GCA_039815115.1 Pseudomonadota bacterium
GAGGCAAGGCCGACCGGCCGCCGCGCCTTATTGGCGCGTAGCCAAGGGCACGGATGTGCCCGCCCGGCGCCTGAGGTCTAAATAAAAACTCAAAACCTCGCACCAGGCGCAACATCCGTGATCAGTAAACCCTTATAACCTCACCCCGCACCCCACCAACCTTGCAATTGACACCAATGTCAGTAAAAGAAGGCCATGGAAACTGAAAAACTGGACGTGTTGATTGTCGGTGCCGGCCTGTCCGGCATTGGCGCGGCGGTGCATCTGACGAAGCGCAGCCCGGGGAAAAGCTATGCGATCGTCGAGGCGCGCGAACGGCTGGGCGGGACATGGGACCTGTTTCGCTATCCCGGGATCCGGTCGGACAGTGACATGTATACGCTGGGATATAATTTCAAACCGTGGACGTCGCGCCAGGCGATTGCCGATGGTCCGAATATCATGGAATATCTCCACGAGACGGTAGCTGAATATAATGTAGCGCCTAAGATCCGGTATGAGCGCAAGGTTGTGGGGGCAAGCTGGTCGAGCGACACCGCCGAATGGACAGTGCGTCTCGCACATGGCGATGGCGGGACCAGCGAGACCCGCTGCAATTTCCTTTTCATGTGCTCTGGCTATTACAGCTATGACGAGGTCCATGATCCCCATTTCGAGGGGCGCGAGGATTTTGCCGGGCAGATTGTCCATCCGCAATTCTGGCCCGAAGATCTGGACTATGCGGGCAAGAAAGTGGTCGTCATCGGCAGCGGTGCAACCGCGGTCACCGTGGTTCCCGCAATGGCGGAGACCGCAGGCCATGTCACGATGCTCCAGCGCTCGCCCAGCTATGTCGCTTCGCGGCCCGGCGAGGACAAATTCGCTCTGGCGCTCAGGAAGATCTTGCCGTCCAAGGCAGCCTATCTGATCACCCGCTGGCGCAATGTGCTCTATCAGCTGTTCACTTTCAATCTGGCGCGCAAGAAGCCGAAACTGATGCGTGGAAAATTGCTGGACATGGTACGCGAAGAACTGGGTCCGGACTATGACATGACCCATTTTACGCCGCGCTACAATCCCTGGGACGAACGGCTCTGTGCCGTCCCGGATAGTGATCTGTTTAACGTCATCAAGTCCGGCAAGGCTTCGGTGGTGACCGATCATATCGACCGGTTCACCGCCGATGGCATTTTGCTCAAATCGGGCAAGCAGCTGGACGCCGATATCATCGTGACGGCCACCGGATTGAAACTGGAAACCGGTGGATCGGCGAAATTCGATGTGGATGGTAAGCCAGTCAATTTTGGCGAAACCGTGAACTACAAGGGCGTCATGTTCTCCGGTGTTCCCAATCTCGGCATGACGATGGGCTATACGAACAGCAGCTGGACGCTGAAAGCCGATCTGACCAGCGAATATCTGTGCCGGGTGATCAATCATATGGATCGCAAGGGTTTTGACAGCGCCACACCAACCCTGCCTGCTGAGGGCATTGAGCTGGAGCCGTTGCTGGATTTCACCTCGGGATATGTCCAGCGCGCCATCTCCCAGTTGCCGAAACAGGGAGATCGCAAACCCTGGCGGCTCAACCAGAATTACCCGAAGGATATTATCAACTTGCGCCATCGGTCGATCGAGGATGAGGCGCTGGTCTTCGGCAAGGCCTGGAAGACACAATCCCGGCCTTCCGATAGCGCGGATCGTGAATCGGTAGCCGCCTGAAGCCAGTCCCGATCCGGCCCTGAATAGGCTCGCACTTGGCGAAAAGTCGGTCTATAGGGTTGAAATGACTGATTTTAAGACCCTGATTGAAGCAGACAAGGGCCAGAAAGCCCGGACAATTCAGATCCTCGACGTGTTCAACTTCGAAGACTGGCTCAAGGACCAGCCCGAACAGGTGCGGGCCATTGTCGAGGCCTATAATTTTACCGCCAATCCGGAATCCTATCTCGTCCTGCCGTTGTCCGGCAGCAAGTCGGACATGAGCGACGAAGAAGAAGGCGATTTCACGGTTGTAGCAGGGGTCCGGAATCACAAGGCGCTTGAGCCCTGGGATCTGGTCAAGCTTGGTGGCAAGCTTCCCGAAGGCCGGTATCGGCTGTCCGGTGCCAGTGCGAAAAATGGTCTGTTCGGCTGGTTGATCCCGCAACATGCGTTTGAGCGCTACAAGGAAATCGACAACAGGCAGGGCCCCAGCGTGCTGCTGGTCAAGGACGAGATCGCCCAGATCGACGAAGCGGTGCGCCAGGCCGAGGCCACAGCGATGGTTCGGGACATGGTCAATACGCCCGCTGCCGACATGGGTCCGGACAAGCTGGAAGATATTGTCGAGAAGCTGGCTGACAAGCACGACGCTGATCTGAAAGTCACCCGCGGTGATACGCTGGAAAAGAATTTCCCGATGATCCACGGTGTCGGCAAGGCGGCGATGCGTGATCACGCGCCGCGCCTGATCGAACTGAAATGGGGCAAGGCCGATCATCCGAAGATCGCGATTGTTGGCAAGGGCGTGACCTTCGACAGCGGCGGCCTCAGCATGAAGTCCCCGGCCGGGATGCTGCTGATGAAAAAGGATATGGGCGGTGCAGCTCATGCCATTGCGCTCGCCCGAATGATCATGGATGCGAAGCTGCCCGTACAATTGCACCTGCTGGTTCCTGCAGTGGAAAATTCGGTCGACGGTCATGCGCTGCGACCGGGAGATATCCTTCACAGTCGGCAAGGACTAACGGTGGAAATCGGCAATACCGACGCCGAGGGACGCCTGGTTCTGGGCGATGCGATGACGCTGGCCGGGGAAGAAGAACCCGAACTGATGATCGATTTTGCGACGCTGACCGGCGCTGCCCGGGTGGCGCTGGGACCGGATCTGCCAGCGATGTTCTGCAATGATGACGAGATGGCTGCCGGTCTGCTGGAAGCAGGGGACGCAGAGGATGACCCGCTCTGGCGGATGCCGCTATGGTCGCGCTATGAATATCGCCTCAACAGCCCGATTGCGGACACCAATAATGTTGCCACTGGCTCTTTTGCCGGGTGCATCACCGCTGCGCTTTTCCTGCAGAAATTTGTCCCGGATGATCTGCCCTGGGCACATTTCGATACCTATGCCTGGCGCCCGGCAAGCAAGGCCGGCCGGCCCAAGGGCGGCGAAGCGCTCGGCCTCCGAGCCAGCTGGCGCTATTTGCGGAAACGCTACGGCAGCTAGTCCCGGAAAGGCGCACCCGCGCGGACTCGTCTTGTTTTAACTGGCCGAACGCAATAGACGGTCACAAAACAGACATATAATGCGCTGTCCTGGCGGACGCGCGATGCAGGGTATTTTGACATAATGGACATGAAGGCGGCAGACAATTTGACGCGGGCGAAATTTTCGCTGCACGGACCAGAGGAAGACTTTGATCCGCGGGTGACGGCACACCGCGGTGACCTGGCGGAAATCGGGCTGGCCGGGAAGCTGTTCGCACCGCATTATGCGGAATCGCTGCCGATGCGCTGCGCAGCACCAAAGGCGATGTTGCGCCGGCAGGGCGGCAAGGCCCACGAAGCGGTGTCCGAGCTGCTCCACGGCGAGGATTTTCATTTGCTCGACGTGTCTGGCGACTGGGCCTGGGGCTTTTGCGCCCATGACCATTATGTCGGTTATCTCCCGGTCCATGCTCTGCAGCACCAGCGCAAGACCAAGCAACCGACCCATTTGATCTGTGCCCGGGCGGCCCTGATTTTCATGGAGCCGGATATCAAGTCCGGCGTTATCAAGCGGCTGCCGATGGGCGCGCGGCTGGCCTGCGAAGGCCCGAGCGAATGCGGGAAGTTCCTGAAGACCGGCAAAGGGTATGTCCATGTCCGCCATATCCAGGAAATCGGTGCCAAGGTGGTTTTCGACGGCAAGAACGGCCATGTCGATTTCGCCGAGCAACTGGTGGGAGCACCCTATTTGTGGGGTGGCCGCAGCGGCGACGGGCTGGATTGCTCCGGCCTGATCCAGACCGTGCTGGGCCTTACCGGTGTCGCGGTGCCACGCGATACGGATCAGCAGATGCATGTCACAGGCACTGAACTGGCGGAAGACGAATCCTTGCGGCGCGGGGATCTGGTCTTCTTTCCCGATCATGTCGGCATCATGGCCGATGAAAATAGGCTGATCCATGCGAGTGCCAACTGGATGCAGGTGACCATTGAACCTCTCGAAGATGTCATCGCCCTGTTTGTGGCTGAAGACGTCGAACAGCCTGTCCTGATGCGCAAACGGATGGATTGAACGCCTGATCATGACGCACAGCATATTCATCGATGGTGGAGCCGGCACGACCGGACTGGAAATCGCCGACCGGTTGAAAGACCGGCCGGAATTCACGCTGATTCAGCTGGATGATGACCGGCGCAAGGATCCGGAAGCGCGGCGCGAGGCGATTAACGACAGCGATTTTACCATCCTTTGCCTGCCCGATGACGCGGCGCGGGAGGCGGTTGCTTGGGTCGGCAACAACCGTACGCGGATTATTGATGCATCTTCTGCCCACCGGACAGCGGAAGGCTGGACCTATGGCTTTGCGGAATTTCGCGAAGGCCAGCGCGAGCGCATCGCTGAATCCGGCCGCGTATCCAATCCCGGCTGCTATCCGACCGGGTTTCTCGGACTGGTTGCGCCGCTCGTCGCTCGCGGAGTTCTGCCGAATGACTGGCCCTATGCGGTCAATGCGGTTTCCGGATATTCCGGCGGCGGCAAGGCACTGATCGGGCGGTTTGCCGACGAGGCCGACATCGGCTTTCGCAGCTATGGGCTGACCCTCGACCACAAACATATGCCGGAAATGCGCCATCATGCAGATCTCAAGCATGACGTGATTTTCGCACCCGCCGTGATCCGGGCCTATCGGGGGATGATCGTTGAAGTACCGTTGCACCTCGAGGCGATGGAGCTCGACGTGCGGGCAGATGAACTGCGGTCCGCGTTGCAGGACCATTATGCCGGGTCACCGCTTGTGCAGGTGCAGGCGGATCAGGACATGTCGGAATTGCTGGTGCAGGAAGGCGAGGCGGCCAGCGATCGGTTAGATCTGTTCGTATGTGGCAATGCCGATGGCAGCCAGGTCCGGCTGATTGCGAAGCTCGACAATCTCGGCAAGGGCGCCGGGGGCAGTACGGTGCAGGATCTGAATATCATGGCTGGCATCGAAGAGATCGCCGGTCTCAGACTCTGAACCGGATTACTCCGCCGCAGTTGCTTCCTGGTCAGGCCGCAGGCTGGTTCCTGCGCGTCCGCTGCGGAAGGATGTAAACCAGCTGACCGGATTGAGGCTGGTATTGCCATCCAGCGAAAAGGTTATGAACTCTGCCCGTCCGCCGATATTTTCCCACGGAATCACGCCATCGAGACCACCACGCGAGCTCGGTACGCGGCTATCCGCCGAACGGTCGCGATTGTCACCCATCAGGTAGAGATGCCCCTCGGGGATGATGATGGGTTTGATCTCGTCGACATCATATTGCTGACCCAGATCGATAATGTCGTAACTCACGCTATTGGGCAGCGTCTCCTTGAGAATCGGCAAGGCACAGACCTGTTGACCGTCTGCGTTATTGCGCAGCAAGCCTGGAAATTCGGTACCGGTGCAAGGTGCATTGGCATCGATCGGCAGTTCGAGATCGGGCTGGATTTCCTGGGGAACGGCGGTGCCGTTCAGAAAAATCTGTCCGCCGCGCAGTTCGATCGTGTCGCCGGGCAGGCCGATGACACGCTTGATATAGTCGCTGCTCTGATCCTTGGGCGTGAGGATGACAATATCACCGCGCTCGGGCAGCGATCCCATCAGGCGGCCTTCCATCCGCGGCAGAATGTGAAAGGTTGGCGAGACCCAGGACCAGCCATAGGCATATTTGCTGACGATCAGCCGGTCGCCGACCAGCAGCCCGGGCATCATTGATACCGAAGGAATATAGAAAGGCTTGGCGATCAGACTGTGGAAGGCCAGTACCGCCAGCAGCAGCAATGCGATGCTCTTGGCTTCACCGATCCAGTCGGTCTTCTCTTTTTCCGGTTTCCCGGTCGAACCGCTGTCCGCCGTATCTTCTAGTGCCATATTCTCGTCTTTGGTTTCCTGGTCCATGGGCGCTATTCCTGAAGCGGTTGGGCTTCAATGATCACAAATGCCTGCGCCCATGGATGATCATCGGTGAGTGTAAGATGAATATTCGCCTCATATCCCGCAGGCGTCAGCAGGTCGAGCCGTTTTTTCGCGCCCCCGGTCAGCGCCAGTGTCGGCGCACCGCTTTTCGCATTGACCACACCGATATCGCGCATGAAAACGCCGGCGCGAAAGCCGGTACCGACAGCCTTGGAAAACGCTTCCTTGGCGGCAAAGCGTTTCGCATAGGTGCCGGCAATCGTATAGGGCCGCCGCTGCGCCTTGGCCCGCTCGATTTCGGTAAACACCCGGTTCTCAAACCGCTCGCCGAAGCGGTCGAGCGAATTCTGGATTCGCTCGATATTGCAGAGATCGGAACCGAGACCGATGATCATAATGTCACCATGAGAAGAAAGTCAGCGACAAATGAGAGTGGCAAAATGAGTATGGCCCAGAGCCATCCCAGTTTTGAACTGGATTCTCGCACCGTTAGCGCAACGGTCATAAGAGCAATCAGAATTATAGCGCGTGGGACGGTTTGCTGAACGAAGAAATCAAAAACATAGTCCCATGTCAGTCCAATGTTCGCAGTCGGCAAAACCTTGCTGAGCAAACGAGAAACTGGTGCGAAAGTCCAAAGGGCCGCGAAAACGCAAATAACGGAGAAAAAGACTGGAAAGGAAATCCGTTTTATCACCGCGCCTCATCCATCAGTTCGCGCATCTTTTTGATGCTGCCGTCAAGCCCGCTGAAAATCGCTTCGCCAATCAGAAAATGCCCGATATTCAGTTCCGCCAGCTGCGGGATTGCGGCGATCGGGGTGACATTGTCGAAGGTCAGGCCGTGGCCCGCATGCGGTTCGATCCCGTTTTTCGCGGCGAGTGCGGCGGCATCGGCAATCCGGCGCAGCTCGGCTTCGCGTTCGGCACCGGTGACATGGGCATAATGGCCGGTATGAAATTCCACCACCGGGGCGCCGAGCCGCATCGCGGCCTCGATCTGGCGCGGGTCGGGTTCGATGAACAGGCTAACGCGGATGTTCGCGTTGCGGAGCTGTCCGACAAAATCGGTGAGACGATTGTGCATGCCGGCCGCATCCAGCCCGCCTTCGGTAGTGCGCTCCTCCCGGTTTTCCGGGACGATACAGGCGGCATGCGGCTTGTGGCGCAGCGCGATGTCGAGCATCTCGTCGGTGGCAGCCATTTCGAGATTGAGCGGAATATCGAGCTTGTCCATCAGTACGATGAGGTCGTCATCGCGGATATGGCGGCGGTCTTCGCGCAAGTGCGCCGTGATGCCATCCGCCCCGGCTTGCGCAGCCATCAGCGCGGCACGCACGGGCTCCGGATGATCGCCGCCACGCGCATTTCTGATCGTCGCGACATGGTCAATATTGACCCCGAGCCGGAGGTCCGGCTGGAGATGGCTTTCGGTGGTCACGCCCCGGCAACTTTGGCACGGCTTCCTGGCTTGATCGCCGGAATGGCTGTCAGTTCGAGCGGCAGTTCGTCCGGTGCATAGCTCGGCACATCCAGCGTCACCAGCGGGTAGAAGGGCACGTCAAATTGGGCCGCACCGTTGGAGCGGTCGACCAGCGCTCCGGCCGCGACCACGTCTCCGCCAGCTTCGCGGATCGCCTGGATCGCTTCGCGGGAGGACAGGCCGGTGGTGACGACATCTTCCATCATCAACACTTTTTGCCCAGGTTCGAGACGGAAGCCGCGGCGCAGTTCGAATGTGCCTTCGGGGCGTTCAAGGAACAGCGCCTCGAGACCCAGCGCGCGACCCATTTCATGACCGATGATCACACCGCCCATCGCCGGAGACACGACAATATCTATTGTCCGCCGGATATTCTGCGGAATCTTGGCAGCCAGAGCCTCGGCCATACGGGCTGCGCGGGCCGGTTGCATTAACAGTCTTGCGCATTGCAAATAACGCATGCTGTGGCGCCCCGAAGACAGTATAAAATGACCTTCCAGCAGCGCATCGCTGTCGCGAAATTCCTGTAATATCTGGTCTTCAGTCAAATGGCCTGTCCTGTTCTGTATCTTGTGTGCTGACGAAATGGGTTCTGCCCGGAAGCAATGGAAGCCCAAAAACTGAAAAAATATGCGTAGAGTAGCTTGAGGCTTGCGGCAACCCTGCTTATAAGCCGCTGCATACGGACTGTTCCCGGTCTAATTCGTTGATGTGCTAGTGGCCGTATTGCCTTCTCTCTCTGCTTCGATATAGGACCTGAAACACCCGGAAAATGGGGTTAAAACAAGGTTGGGTAATAGATGACTCATTATGTGAAGGCATGGATTCTGGCATTGGGCCTGATTCTCACACCTGCCGCGGCGATTGCGCAGGATGCGCAGCCCGAAGCGGTGGCAACCGGGGAAGTGGCAGAAGCGACTGATGCCGCGGCATCAGCGTCGGGTCTGGACCCGGCACTTTATGTTCCAATGAAACCGACGGATGGCGTCGGCATGCCGGTACAGGGCGGCATCGATTTTCAGCCGCAAGTGAGCGCAACCGGCAAACAGGCCAAGTGGATCAACAATGCGATCCTGCTGCCAATCATCACCGTAATCTCGCTGTTTGTTCTGGGCCTGCTTTTCTGGGTCATGGTTCGCTATCGTCGCGGCGCCAATCCCGTGCCTTCCAAGACCACGCATAACACCTTTATCGAAATCATCTGGACCGTCATTCCGGTCCTGATCCTGCTGGTGATTGCGGTGCCTTCCATCAGCTTGCTCGCCCAGCAGTTCGAGCCCGCCCCCGAAGACGCGCTGACCGTCAAAATTACCGGTTACCAGTGGTATTGGGGCTATAGCTATCCAGACAATGGCGACTTTGAAGTTATCTCCAACATGTTGCCGGAAGACGAGGCAATTGCCCGCGGCGAAACATACCAGCTGGCGGTCGATAACCGCATGGTTATTCCGGTCGGAAAACCAGTCAAGATGCTGGTTACCGGCGCGGACGTGATCCACAGCTTCGCGCTGCCCGCCGCCTGGTTCAAGCTGGATGCCGTCCCCGGACGGATCAACGAAAAGGTCATGCAGATTGACGAAGTCGGCGTCTATTACGGCCAGTGTTCGGAACTGTGCGGCGCCCGTCACGGGTTCATGCCGATCACGGTCGAAGTGCTGCCCGAAGACAAATTCAACGACTGGGTTCGTGCCAATGGCGGAACCGTCAAGGGCGATGAAGTCGAGACCGAAACAGACGAAAGCGGTGAAGAAGCAGCAGAACCAGCTGAAGTCGCCGCAGCAGAAACAACAGACGGTGCAGCTGCTGATGCAGCCACCGCTGCGAACTAAGGGGTAGCCGACAGATGACCACCATTACAGCAGATGGCCATATTGAAGATCACGCACATGATGCGGATCACAAGCCAGCCTTTTTCCAGCGCTGGTTCATGTCTACCAACCATAAGGATATCGGAACGCTTTATCTGATATTCGCTATCCTGGCCGGTATTATCGGCGGTGCGATTTCCGGACTGATGCGCCTCGAACTGGCGGAGCCGGGCATCCAGTATCTTCAGGCCTGGACGACCACCATGCAGGGCAGTGAAGCTTCCATGGATCAGGCTTATCACCTGTGGAACGTGCTGATTACCGCTCATGGTCTGATCATGGTCTTTTTCATGGTCATGCCGGCGATGATCGGCGGGTTCGGCAACTGGTTCGTGCCACTGATGATTGGCGCACCGGACATGGCCTTCCCGCGCATGAACAATATCAGTTTCTGGCTGTTGGTGCCGGCATTTCTGCTGTTACTTGGCTCGGCATTTGTGCCCGGAGGCACAGGTCTAGGGGCCGGTACAGGGTGGACGGTTTACGCACCCTTGTCGACCAGCGGATCGATCGGTCCGGCAATGGACATGGCGATCCTGTCGCTCCATCTGGCTGGCGCCAGTTCGATCCTTGGCGCGATCAACTTCATCACGACCATTTTCAACATGCGTGCACCGGGCATGACGCTGCATAAAATGCCGCTCTTTGTCTGGTCCGTGCTTGTCACCGCTTTCCTGCTTTTGCTGGCTCTGCCGGTTCTGGCTGCTGCGATTACCATGCTGCTGACCGACCGGAATTTCGGCACGGCGTTTTTTGACGCAGCCGGTGGTGGTGATCCCGTCCTGTACCAGCATCTGTTCTGGTTCTTCGGACATCCCGAGGTTTATATCATGATCTTGCCCGGTTTCGGCATGATCAGCCACATTATCGCGACCTTCTCGCGCAAGCCGATATTCGGCTATCTGGGGATGGCCTACGCAATGGTGGCGATCGGTGTTGTCGGCTTTGTCGTCTGGGCGCACCACATGTTCACCACCGGCATGTCGGTCAATGTGAAAATGTATTTCACGGCCGCCACCATGGTGATCGCGGTGCCGACCGGCATCAAGATCTTCTCATGGATCGCGACCATGTGGGGCGGTTCGATGACCTTCAAGACTCCGATGGTCTGGGCACTGGGCTTCATCTTCATGTTTACCGTGGGTGGCGTGACGGGCGTTGTCCTTGCCAATGGCGGCATCGACGACAATCTGCATGACACCTATTATGTTGTCGCCCACTTCCACTATGTGCTGTCGCTGGGTGCGGTCTTCTCGATCTTCGCCGGCTTCTATTACTGGTTCCCGAAAATGTCGGGTCGCCATTATAGCGAGCTGCTCGGCCAGTTGCATTTCTGGATCTTCTTCATTGGCGTGAACGTCCTGTTCTTCCCGATGCATTTCCTCGGCAACCAGAGCATGCCGCGGCGCTATCCCGACTATCCGGAGCAGTTCACCTTCTGGAATGAAATTGCATCCATGGGTTATGCGATCATGGGGGTTGGCGTGCTGATCTTCTTCGTCAACATTGCCTGGTCAATGGTCGCTGGCCGCAAGGCGGAAGGCAATTACTGGGGCGAAGGTGCGACGACGCTGGAATGGACTTTGTCCAGCCCGCCGCCGTTCCACCAGTTTGAAAC
>JBCBZY010000166.1:0-6203 GCA_039815115.1 Pseudomonadota bacterium
ATAGCTGTTCATGCCTTCGGCGATATCTTTTGCCGCATCCGGCCGGAAAGCGGCGATGAATCCCATGGGAATCGCCCAGAGCAGAAGAATGTACATGACGTATAGAAAGGAAGGCCTTGCCCGGCTTGTCCACGGATCTGCCGACTCTGCCTCGGCGAGTATGGCGGACAGCTGGATGCGCACTTCTTCCAGTTCCCGGGATCCTTCGAGCTTGAGCAATTCCAGTTTGGCCCGTTCTCTGGCAGATTTGTCGGGCAGTATCTTGTCGATGATCCTTGCAAGCGGCGTTATCAGGCCAGGCAATAGTGACATGTTGGGTTCCTTTTCCATATCTGGAGGATTTTTCACGGATTTTTAAAAGCAGCCGTTATCGATTGCCGGCCCGAATACTGGCGAAAGTCATGAGATCCTGTTGGCGAGCCAGCCATAGAGAAAGGCCTCATTTGCCGGTCGCTTTTCGGCTAGCCGGATATATCGTGCACCCTGAAGAGCCTCGACCGCTTTCAGCAAGACGTCTTCTCCAGATTTCCCGCGTCTCTTGAGAAAAGCCCGCAGCGCGCCGAGGGTTTGATTGCCAATCTTCTTGTCGACCATTATTTCGGCGAAATCCCGTCCTTCGCGATTGAGTGCATTCAAAGCCCGTTGCAGAAAGCCCGTTGCAATGCCCGGACCCATGTTGATGCCGGTGTCAAACAGCTCCGCCGCCAGATCTGGTGCCAAGGCATGAACGCGATCAAAACCCGGTCGCGACCAATATAGGCTTCTATATATGGCAACGGCGCAGGATTTGGGCAGGTGACGCATATCGTCGGTATATCCCCAGCGGCGCGCAACCTTTTCGGTTATCCCCCAGCGGGTGGGACCGCCCGTGTCGGAGGGATGGTCGGAATAGCCTCCTTCAACCGAAATCGCATTTTCAATAATCTGGTCAATATGCATCCGTATCTCCGTCGCTCGCTTGAACAAGATCAAGAGATTAACCTATTTGGTTATTTGTAGGAAAGCTCGTTTGTTCGTCTTCCCGCAAGGAAGGCGGTAAGGCCACAGGAAATGGCTGTTTTGCAGGGATTTGATGAACTGGTCGGGACGAGAGGATTCGAACCTCCGACCCCCACACCCCCAGTGTGATGCGCTACCAGGCTGCGCTACGTCCCGACCATTCGTCTGGCCGGTGGCCAGTCGAGAAGCGGCATATATGTTGGTCGGCAGGGGATGGCAAGCGGTTTGGACCAATCTTGTCCGCCGCCACACCATGAACGGCAGAAGCCGGTTCTCTTGATCTCGCCAGGCTATGTCACCATCTAGAAAGCCGGATCGATGACCGGGCTTTGCGATTGCTTTCATGCGGGCTGCGTGATAGGCGCGCCCATCGCAGAAACCGGCCTCCGTTCCAACTGAAAGACAGGCGGCTTGTCTGCAATGGTTGAGAAGTTTTTTTGGGGATTTCCGAATGACGATTTTATGGGTTTCAGCGCAGGCAGCTTCCGGTGGGGCTGGTGGTTTTCTAATCTCGATCATGCCGCTCGTTCTGATTTTTGCGGTTTTCTATTTCCTGCTCATACGTCCGCAGCAGAAGCGGATGAAAGAGCATCAGGCGAAAATTGGTGCCGTTCAGAAAAATGACGAAGTTGTGACTGGCGGCG
The DNA here is from genome assembly GCA_039815115.1 of Pseudomonadota bacterium. Classification (GTDB taxonomy): domain Bacteria; phylum Pseudomonadota; class Alphaproteobacteria; order Sphingomonadales; family Sphingomonadaceae; genus Parasphingorhabdus. Next base: position 1,644 of record JBCBZY010000166.1, read on the forward strand.
GACTGGTGGGCAAAGCCACAAAGGTCGACGATGAGTATGTGGAAGTGGAACTCGCGAAGGGGCTGCGCGTAAAAGCGGTCAAGGGGACACTTTCGGATGTTGTACCAAAGGGTAGCGGCAAACCGGCGAACGATTGATTCGCGGAAACAAACATGACCGGATCGGGTCGGAAATATTGGGATTTTAGTCTGACATGTTAGATTTTCCGCGCTGGAAAGTGATTTCCATCTCCCTGTTGCTGGCGTTTGGCGTACTTATGTCGCTGCCCAGTCTGTTTTTTGGAGAAAGTCACAAATACTGGCCAAGCTTTTTGCCTGATGAAACCATCAACCTGGGCCTCGACCTTTCAGGCGGCAGCCATATTCTTCTGGAAGCCGATCCCGCCGATGTGGCGAGCACCCGGCTGGAGACCATGGAAGAGTCGGTTCGCGCTGTCATGCGCCGCGCCGATCCGCGTATCAACATCGGTGATATTTCGCGCCAGGACGGTGTGCTGACCTTCATGGTGCGCGACTCCACGCAGGTCGATGCCGCGCGTGAGGAATTGCTGCCGCTGACCACCGGTGCCGGTCTGACCGGGCAACGAGACTGGGATATCGAAGTTCGTGATGATACGCGATTCGTGCTGACGCCCACTTCGGCAGGTCTGGAAACAGCGGTCGACAATGCGATGGACACCGCCACGGACGTGATCCGTCGGCGGATCGATGAAATGGGGACCAGGGAGCCGACCATCATTCGCCAGGGTGATGAACGCATTGTCGTACAGGTGCCTGGTCTGGAAGACCCCGAAGCCCTGAAAGCCCTGCTGGGTCAAACGGCCAAACTGGAATTCAAGCTGGTGGATTTCGAGGCTGATCCCAATGCCGTTGCCTCCGGGCGCGCACCGGTTGGCAGCCAGATTTTCCCCTATCCCGACAATCCGTCGGGCATACCGAATATTGCTGTGAAACGCCTCGGCGGGATTTCCGGAGACAAACTGACCGATGCCGGGCAGGGCTTTGACCAGGAATCAAATGCGCCGGTTGTCAACATCACCTTTGACACGGAAGGCGGCGCTAAATTTGCACGGCTGACGCAAAATAATGTCGGACGACCATTTGCCATCATCCTTGACGGCGAGGTGCTTTCGGCCCCGAACATCAATGAACCGATTCTCGGTGGGTCAGCTCAGATTTCAGGGAACTTCACTGTCGATAGTGCCAATCAGCTTTCCATCGCCCTGCGTTCCGGTGCCCTGCCGGTTGAATTGAAGGTGGTGGAGGAGCGGACCGTTGGCCCGGATCTGGGGCAGGACTCTATTGAAAAGGGCATGCTCGCGGCGATTATCGGAACGGTTGCCGTTCTCACTTTCATGATCGTCACCTATGGGCGTTTCGGCTTTTATGCGAACATGGCGCTGACGCTGAACCTGTTTCTGATCCTTGGTGTGATGGCCATTTTCAATGCCACGCTCACGCTACCGGGCATTGCCGGATTTATTCTGACGGTTGGTTCGGCAGTCGATGCGAACGTGCTGATCAACGAACGCATACGCGAGGAACGAAGGCGGGGCAGGCGCATCATCCAGGCCGTTGAAGTCGGCTACAAGGAAGCGTCCCGCGCCATTTTTGACGCGAATATCACCAATGTGATTGCCGGCTTGCTGCTGTTCATTTTCGGTTCGGGCCCCGTTCGCGGTTTCGCCGTCGTTCTCATCATCGGCATTTGTACATCCGTCTTTACGGCGGTTGTCGTAACGCGGATGTGGGTTGCCCTGTGGTTGCGCAGGAAGCGGCCGCAAGAGCTGGTCATATAGGAGGGAATGGTCATGAAACTTCTCAAACTTGTTCCCGACAACACCAATATCGGTTTTCTTCAGTGGCGGAACATTGCCGTTGCGATCAGTTTGCTGATGATCATCGGTTCCTTTGCGCTGGTCGCAACCAAGGGGCTCAACTTCGGGGTCGATTTTGTCGGCGGCCAGATGATCCAGGTCACTTTTCAGGATCGCGAAGAAGCACCGGTCAGCGAATTGCGCGAGAGCATCGGCGGACTGGGCTATGGTGAAGCAACTATTCAGCGGTTCGGTGAACCGAACCAGGTATCCATCCGCATGCGTCTGCCGGATGAAGCGCAGGAGCGCCCGGAAGCGGCCAACGAGATGACAGCCGCAATCGTGCAGCTGCTGAAAACGGAATATGGAATAGCACAGACGGACTCCGTGGACTCCGTGTCCGGCAAGGTGTCGGAAGAGTTATTGTCCAAGGGTGTCTGGTCGCTAGTTGGCGCTCTGCTGGCGATTTCGCTGTACATCTGGATCAGGTTCGAGTGGCAATTCGGTGCCGGCGCCCTGTTCGCCCTGTTCCACGATGTGTCCTTGACCTTCGGGTTTTTTGCGCTGACCCAGCTGGAGTTCAACCTCAATATCGTGGCGGCTTTGCTCACGATTATCGGTTATTCCCTTAATGATACAATCGTCGTCTACGACCGGATCAGGGAAAATCTGAAGAAATATCGCAAGATGGACATCGTCGCGCTGCTCGATCTGTCGGTTAACGAAACACTGGCTCGAACCGTGATGACCAGCCTGACCATGCTGGTCGCGCTGCTGGCTCTGATCGTCTGGGGTCCGGATGTGATTTTCGGTTTCTCGGTTGCCATGTTCCTGGGTGTGGTTATCGGGACCTATTCCTCGGTCTACATGGCTGCGCCGATACTCATCTGGCTGAAAGTCGGACCTGACAGCTTCATCCCGGCCGATGCGGATGATGGCAAGGCAGAGAAACTCGGCGGCCCGGAACAGGCGGGCTGACCGCAGTGATCGGATAGCCGGATCATGGTTGAACTGCGCAAGGATGTCGATTTCGAAGGTCCCGTCATTACCGGGTTCACGTCCGATGGTTTCAAGGTGGGAACTCAGCGGATTGCAAGCGGCCTGCTGATCTCGCCTTTTCAGGCTCTCGCATGGGAAGCGTCCGCCTTTGCGGATCTCAGCTTGAAAGATATTGTCAGCCGACTGGAACTCGAGCCAGCTCCCGAATTTCTGCTCTTCGGTTCCGGCCCGGCCATGCAGCAGCCCCCGGCCAGTTTTCGCAGAGAAGCAGAAGCGATGCAAATCGGCATTGAGGTCATGGACAGTCGCGCGGCAGCGCGCATCTGGGGAGTGCTTCGGGCGGAAGAACGCTGGATAATTGGCGCCCTGCTGCCGCTCTCCTAGGGAGCACAGGAAGGGACCTTTGCGATCCGCTGGAAATGATCCAGCAACTGATCGCCATTGGCTTTCCAACTGAATTTCGAGACAGAATCGCGCACTTTCTGCTGGTCGGGCGGATTGTCCAGAATGGACTCGATCGCCTCGACAATGGCGTTCGAATTCTCCGCGACAATCCGGCCCGCAACGGGGTTTGCCAGCAATTCCCGTGCACCGCCTGCCGCACTGATCACGATCGGTGTCCCGCAGGCCAGCGCCTCCACCCAGGCATTGGCAAGTCCTTCCGAACGAGAGACCAATATTGATATGTCCGCAGCCGCCGCCAGCGAGGCCAGTTTGTCGTGCGGGACATTGCCGGCAAATTGCACCCGTTCGGAAACGCCCAGTTGCGCGGCAAGGCGGCGGTAGTTTTTCTCCTCCGGCCCGCTTCCCGCCAGAATTAGCCGCGCCTCGGAAAAGGCGGTCATGGCTTCGATCACCAGCGCCTGATTCTTCCTGGGGATCAGAGCTCCGGCGCAAATGAACAGCGGTCCTGAAACGCCCAGTTCACCTTTCGCCTTGTCGCGATCTGTGGGCTGGAACAGGGTCTGGTCAACGCCTGTATAGTGCACGGTGATCTTGTCTCCGGGCATGCCCAGATCGATCATGTCCTGCTTCAGTGCTTCGGACACGGCCAGCAGACCTGCCGCTTTTTCGGCGGCGGCTACAATCTGTTCCCGGCACCCCGACTGACTCGCCCAGTGATGAATATCCGCGCCGCGGGCCTTAATGCTGAATGGAATATCCAGACTTTCCGCCAGCCGCATCGCCACCGGTCCGTCAGGATAGAAGAACTCGGCATCGATCAGATCAAACGGGCTCTCTTCGTGGAGCTGGCGCACCAGCGGGAGAACCGCACGAAAAATCCGGTCCGGATTGCTGCGACCGCTCATCCCGGGGATCAACATGAATCGGGGACGAAACAATTTGAGCCCGTTCCAAAGCTCATGTGTGGGCAGATCGGTCACCTGCTGGTAACGGGACAATTTGCGGAGAGGCCAGGGGGGCAGGCCAACCGGACTGACGACCGTGACATCTGCGTCGGCCCGGCGATTGAGCTCCGCTGTCTGGCGTTCGACAAATATACCGAAATTGGGCGCGCCGGCATGCGGAAACAATGTCGACAGCGTCAATATGCGAAGCGGAGGGGTCATCGAGAGTGTGCTGGCCGAATCACAGCGCGCGAACGAGGCGAACCGCGACGCCGATCCAGGGTGGATCACTGACAATTTGCTGACGCGCTCCGGCGGCGAGTGGCAGGATCTGGAGTTTACCGTCCTCCCGCCCGATCAACCGGCCAAACAGACAGCGCCCGGCGGGTCGAGGCA
>JBCBZY010000389.1:0-1977 GCA_039815115.1 Pseudomonadota bacterium
ACATCCGCCGACACGTCTTCCACCGGTTCCCCGAGCTCCACACCGACTTCCTCCCCAGCGACGCGCCGACCGCCGGCCCCTCAAGTCTCCTTGCCGGATCGGACAATGCGCTCTGGCTTCGCGCCACAATGACATGCTTAAGATCAGGCAGCTCAGTCAGATGTGGAGAAATCCGGTCCCATCTCTCGGCATCGCACAGCAAGACGCTCGTCTCTGAATTTGCCAAGCCAAATACCAGTTCCTGATCCGTCCACCACGCGTTGAGCGGCACAACAATGGCACCAATAGAGGCTGCAGCAAAGAATATCACCGGCCATTCCGGCAAGTTCCGCATGGCGAGCGAAACCCGGTCACCTTTTGACACACCGATTTTCTGAAGCTCCAGTGCCAGCGCCGCAACGGCCCGATACCAATTGGCATAGGTCACGCGTTCATCCTGAAAGATCAGAAATTCATTATCGCCATGGCCCCGCGCATGCTCCGCCATTGCAGCCAGTGTTGGATGCGCATTTTTCCAGACGCGGGTTTCCACGCCATCAATATCGACCATCTCCATTTCAAACGGCTGGCCAGGTGCGCATAATAATGCGTCCACTTCCTCACGAGACCTGACGGGCCATTCAGCGGGCGGTGTCCACTTTTCCAGTGGATCTATAGCTTCAGCTGACAAACATATTCTCCTAATCGATAGATACGACCCTATCCGTTAAACTTGCCGCCGGCAGCAGCTTTTTCTTCCAGCAGCTTTGCTACTGGCAGACCATGTTTTTTCAAGCCTGCAACCACGTTATCGAGTCCGACTGTATCAGCCCAGAACATCGGCCCGCCAGTGTAAAGCGGCCAGCCATAGCCATTGATCCAGACGACATCGATATCGCTCGCGCGCTGCGCCATGCCCTCTTCCAGGATTTTTGCGCCTTCGTTGACCATCGGATAAAGCAGACGTTCGCGGATTTCGTCCTTGGAAATTTCGCGCTGTTCTTTGCCTTCTTTAGCGGCAAATTCAGCGATAATCTGTTTGACCTCATCCGCCGGAGTGCGTTGCCGCGCTTCGTTATAGTCATAAAAGCCTTTGCCGACTTTCTGTCCCCAGCGACCAGCGGCACATAAGGCATCGCGCAACGTTTCAACGCGCTCTGGATCGCGGTGCCAGCCAATATCGACTCCGGCGAGGTCAGACATCTGGAACGGCCCCATCGGAAAGCCAAAGTCCAGCAACACATCATCGACATCCCAGTAATTGGCGCCTTCCATAATCATGATATTCGCTTGCTCCTGACGGGGACTGAGCATCCGGTTGCCGATAAAACCGGGGCAAACGCCAGAGACAGCCGCAACCTTGCCGATTTTTTTCGACAGCTTCATCGCGGTCATCAACACGTCGTCAGCCGTCTTCTCGCCACGCACGATCTCGAGCAGTTTCATGATATTGGCAGGCGAGAAAAAGTGCAGGCCCAAAACATATTCAGGCCGCTTGGTCACTGCTGCGATTTCGTCAATATTCAGATAGCTGGTATTGCTGGCAAGGATCGCGCCTTGTTTCACTATGCCGTCCAGCTTGGCGAAGACATCCTTTTTAACATCCATGTTCTCGAACACCGCCTCGATCACCAGATCGCAATCGGCGAGGTCATCATAAGATAGGCTAGGCGTCAAAAGGTTCATTGCGCCCTCGACCTGTTCTTCCGTCATCCGGCCCCGCTTCGCCGTATTCTCGTAGTTTTTGCGGATGACACCAACACCGCGGTCCAGTGCCTCTTCCTTTAGTTCGACAATGGTTACGGGAATCCCAGCGGACAAGAAATTCATGCCGATGCCGCCGCCCATGGTTCCCGCACCCAATATACCGACTTTCTTAATCGGGATCAGGTCGATTTTGGGATCGATACCATCAATTTTATTGGCCGCACGTTCGGCAAAGAAATAGTGGCGCATGGCCGCCGACTGGGTGCCAGTCATTAACTTCATGAACAGTTC
>JBCBZY010000066.1:0-10783 GCA_039815115.1 Pseudomonadota bacterium
ATAATGATCGAGATGTTCGGGATCGATATTGGTGACAACGGCAATCGTGCCATCCAGCCGCAGGAAGCTGCCGTCGCTCTCGTCCGCTTCGACAACCATCCACTCGCTGTCGCCGAGACGGGCGTTGGACCCGTAATTGTTGATGATGCCGCCGTTGATGACCGTTGGATCAATGCCTCCCGCATCCAGCATGGCCGCAACCATCGAGGTGGTCGTCGTCTTGCCGTGGGTGCCGGCAATCGCGATGGTCGATTTCAGCCGCATGAGTTCCGCCAGCATCTCAGCCCGGCGAACCAGCGGGATACGATCCGCCAGTGCTTTTTCAACCTCGGGATTGCCGCGCTTGACGGCAGTGGACGTAACGATGACCGACGTGCCTTCAACATTTTCGGGCTGATGCCCGATTTTCACATCGATGCCCTTGCCGCGCAGGCTTTCGACAACAGCACTCTCCGCGATGTCCGAACCTTGCACCTGATAGCCGAGATTGTGCATCACCTCGGCAATGCCGGACATACCGATACCGCCAATCCCGACGAAATGAATCGTCCCGATATCGGTACCGACACCCTTCATGCAGCGCTGTCCTGCGCCAGAGCTTCGCGTCCACCGGGAGCAAGCGAGGTCTTTTCATCCTTGACCTTGAGCGGTTTGGTCAGCGGCGATGTCCCGATACTCTCGACCAGATCCGCCAGGTCGCTGACAGCATCCGGACGGCCGCACTTGCGGGCAAACCGTGCGGCATTTTCCAGTGCTCCAGGACCCAGGGCCATTTTCTGCATCTGCTTGGCCAGTTCCTTGGCAGTGAATTGCGGTTGCGCAATCGCCCGGGCACCGCCGGCCGCGACCATCTCTTTAACGTTGTAACTTTGATGATCGTCCGTCGCGATGGGTAGCGGCACGAGGATCGCGGGTCTTCCAGCGGTTGTCAGTTCGGCGATCGTGGAGGCCCCAGCCCGCGAGATGACAAGATGTGACCATCCCAGCCGTTGCGGCAGGTCGGGCAGATAGGTCGCGAGTTCCGCGGGAATGTCATGCTCGGCATATTTGGCGCGCACTTTTTCGATATCCGCCTCCCGGCACTGCTGGGTCACCTGCAGACGGCGGCGCAGATGGACCGGCAACATCGCCATCGCATCCGGCACAATGTCGGACAGGATGGTCGCACCCTGGCTGCCACCAGTGACCAGCACACGGAATATTCCGTCCTCGGTCAATGGCGGATAGGGCTCGTCCCGAAGGGCAATCACTTCCTCGCGCACGGGATTGCCGACCAGATGCACTTTTTTCTCATGCTTCGACTTGAGCCGCAAAATATCGGGATAGGATGTCGCAATGGCGTTAACCGACCGGGCCGCCAGCCGGTTGACGCGTCCAAGTACCGCGTTCTGTTCGTGCACAATCGTCGGAATATCGAGACGGTTTGCCGCCAGCAATGCGGGAAATGCCGGATAGCCCCCAAATCCGACTACGGCCGACGGTTCGAATGTCCGGTAAAGCTGCAATGCCATGCTGCGGCCCTTCAGGATCGCGCGCGCGCCCGAAATCCAGCCGCGGGGATTCTTTGTTATCCGGCCGGCAGGCAGTACATGGACCTGGCCGTCATCGACCATGCCCGGAATTTTCTCGCCCCGCTCATCGGTAATCAGCGCCACCCGATGGCCGCGCAGCACCAGTTCCTTCGCCAGCGCATAGGCGGGAATCATGTGCCCTCCGGTGCCACCCGCGGCGAGAACAAAATGTTTCGTAAAACTCATCGTTTCATCTGCCCCGTTGTCGTCCACTCTTTGCCATATCGTGAGCGATCCAGATACGGGTTTCTGCGGGTAAATGCCAGCAGGAGTCCGGCACCAAATGACAGCGCGATGAAAGACGAGCCGCCATAGCTGACGAACGGCAGCGTCATGCCCTTGGAGGGGAAGAGCTGAAGATTCACCGCCATGTTGATCAGTGCCTGACCCCCAAATTGAGCGGTGAGACCGGCAACCGCGAGAATGATGAAATTGTCCTCTTCATCCAGCAGGCGAAGGAACACACGGACAATGATCGCGAAATAGACGAGCGCAATCGCCATGCAGGCGAGCAGCCCGAACTCCTCGCCAATGACCGAGAATATATAGTCGGTATGCGCCTCCGGGAGCTTGAACTTAGCGGTACCGAGCCCCGGACCGGTACCAAGCAGGCCGCCGTTGATGAGCGTCTTGTGGGCCAGCATCACCTGGTCAAACTCGTCGCCGCCGAACAGCCAGCTGTTGATCCGCTGTGTCGCCACCGGATAGAGGAAATAGGATGCAACAATCCCGCCCACGCCGAGAATGCTGATCCCGCCGATGATCCGCGCGGACAGTCCGGAGATCATCATCAGGACGAACCAGATCCCGCAAAAGATAATCGTCTGGCCGAGATTGGGCTGCATCATCAACAGAAGCGCGACCACACCCGTCAGGACGAAGGACAGGGAAACGACTGGCAACGAGGGATCCTTGACGCGCAGCGACAACAGCCAGCCTACCGACACCGCATAGAAAGGCTTGAGAAACTCGCCCGGCTGAATAGTGGCAAAACCATAACCTATCCAGCGTTGCGCCCCGTTGACCGAATTGCCCATGATCGGCACCAGAAACAGCAGCCCGAACGCGCCGACAGCGGCCAGAATGGCAAAACGCCGGGCCTGCTCCTTGGGCAGCATCGACACGACGAGCATGACCGGAATACCAACGGCCACCCAACCAAGCTGACGGTAGAAATAGTAAAGCGGATCGAGCGTAACCGCGGCCGTGCTGTGCTTGAGCGCGGAAACCGGGGAGGCCGCTGCAACCGCGATCAGGCCAATGGCGATGAGCGACATGATCAGCGCGAGCAGCACCCGGTCCAGTTCCCAGAACCAGACCGAAAGCGGCGAACGGTCGCTACGCCCGAGGCGGGATTCCAACTGGAAGCGCTTTTTCTGCAAACCGGCAGCGAGCTCTGGCATGGCGCTATTGGATGCGTTTTCTGTCATGCAGCATTGTCCCCCACCGCGATCCCGATCTGTTTCTTCTCGATCACCGATTTGACGGCACAGCGGAAACATTCACCCCGTGCCTCGAAATCCTTGAATTGATCAAAGGACGCACAGGCGGGTGACAACAGGATCGTGTCGCCGGGCCGGGCATTTGCCGCGGCACGTTGCACCGCGGTCAGCATCATTTCGCAGGACTCGACCGGCATCACCGGCTTCAGCAATTCCTCGAACAAGGGACCGGCTTCGCCAATCGTATAGGCCTGGACAACATTCCCGAAAAACGGCTCGCACTCGGCCAGGTCCTCGCTCTTGGGCAAGCCCCCCAATATCCAGTGGATCCGGGGATAGGCTCCCAGTGCTGGTCCGCTCGACGCCGGGTTGGTGGCCTTGCTGTCGTTCACAAACAATACGCCATTGGCTTCAGCCGTTCGCTCCATCCGATGGTCAAGACCCCGGAAGCTTTCCAGAGCCGGTCGCCACTGGGCTTCTTCGATACCCAGAGCTTCGACTGCGGCGACGGCGGCGAGCGCGTTTTCCAGATTATGGGGACCTTGCAGCGAGGGCCAGTTCTCCTGGCCGGTCAAAGTCGACTGGCTGGTATCGATGATATTCTGCACTCGACCCTCGGCCCGGATTTCGCGCAAGGCCAGCTGCGACTTCTCATCCTTGCCTGCAAATATCGCCACATGTTCCTGGCCCATCATGTCAAACAGCCGCGCCTTAGCCGCCGCATAGGCATCGAAACTGTCATAGCGGTCGAGATGATCAGGCGTGATGTTGAGCAGCATCGCCACGTCACAGTCGAGGCTTTGCATCAGGTCAATCTGATAGCTCGACAATTCAAGCACATAGATGCCGCCCGCGGGCAACGGGTTCTGGCTCATGATCGGCAAGCCGATGTTTCCGCCCATCTGCGTCGGAAGCGCAGCGCTTTGCAGGATGTGATGGATCAAGGCCGTCGTCGTCGACTTGCCGTTGGTTCCGGTGATGCCGACAATCCGGTGCGGCGGCAGCTCGCCCCGCGCCTGTGCAAATAATTCCATGTCCCCGATGATCGGAGCGCCGTCGGCAGCTGCCTTTGCCACAATCGGATGCCGGTTGAGTGGCACGCCTGGTGACACAACGATCCCGTCAAAACCGCTGAGGTCTGATTCCATCAAGTCAGCGATCACCGCCCGGTCCGCCGCAGCGTTCCGCAGGTCTTCCTGATTGTCCCACGCCAGCAACTCCGCCCCGCTCGCCGACAGCGCATCCAGCGTCGCCATACCCGACCGGGCGAGGCCCAGTATGGCATAGCGCTTGCCGGAAAAGACGGAGGAGGTGATCATCCCTGTCGTTTACCTCAGTTTCAAGGTCGCGAGGCCCGCCAGGGCCAGAACCAGGCTGATGATCCAGAACCGGATCACCACGGTGGATTCCGACCAGCCGAGCTGCTCAAAATGGTGATGGATGGGGGCCATGCGGAAAACCCGCTTGCCTGTGCGCTTGTAAAAGAAAACCTGCACAATGACCGAAACCGCTTCAAGCACGAACAGCCCGCCGACAATGGCGAGAACGATTTCGTGATGGATGGACACGGCGATTGCGCCCAGAGCTCCGCCCAGCGCCAGGCTGCCTGTGTCGCCCATGAATACCGCCGCAGGCGGTGCGTTGAACCAGAGGAAGGCCAGACAGGCACCGATGATACAGGCGCAGAATATTGCGAGCTCCCCTGCCCCCCGGACGAACGGAATGCCGAGATATTCGGCAAAAACCGCGTTGCCGGACAGATAGACGATGATCAGGAATGTCGCGCTGGCAATCACCACGGGCATAGTGGCAAGACCGTCCAGACCATCGGTCAGATTGACCGCATTTCCTGCACCAACGATGACAAACATGGCGAACGGGAAATAGGCCCAGCCCAGATTGATTTCGATATCACTGAAGAACGGCACATAGAGCGACGTCCCAACTTCCTGAATGATCAGCCAGGTCGCGAACCCGGCGATGGCAAATTCCAGCAAAAGCCGGACTTTGCCCGAGATGCCCTTGTGGCTCGCCTTGGTAACCTTGTCATAGTCATCCATAAACCCGATCGCCCCGAAACCCAGGGTCACAAAGATGCAGGTCCAGACGAATATATTGGTCAGATCCATCCACAGCAGGAGGGAAATCACCAGTGATATCAAAATCATCAGCCCACCCATTGTCGGCGTTCCCGCCTTCTTGAGGTGAGTGATGGGGCCGTCCTCACGGATTGGCTGACCCTTGCCCTGTCGCATGCGCAGCATGTTGATAAACCGCGGTCCTATCAGCATACCGATGAACAAAGCGGTCGCCACGGCAGCGCCCGACCGAAAGCTCAGATAGCGGAATACATTGAATATCCCTTCAAACTCGAGCCATTGTGCCAATAGGTAAAACATTACTACTCCCCGCTCACCAGTCCGGAAACCGTGCTGGCAAGCCCCAGATAATTTGATCCCTTGATCAGAAGGATATCCTTGTCGCCCAGAATTTCGGCGACCGCAGACAGAGCGTCTGCAGCGCTGGCGACATGTGATATTTCCACCGGTTGATCAAGCTGTGCCGCCGGATTTTGTTGCAAACGAGCTGCCGTGTGCACCATCTCGTCGCCGACCAGAATGACCTGTGAGACGCCGGACGCCAGAATGTCGTCTGCCAGCGCTTCATGATAATACTGCGACTTGTCGCCCAGCTCGCCCATCGCTCCGAGGATGGCAATCCGCTGACCTTCACATTTTTCCTCAGCCAGCTGGCTTAGCGTAGCCTTCATCGAAACGGGATTGGCATTGTAGCTTTCATCGATCAGCAGGGCAGAACCACCACCTTTCAGCTGTAACCTGTGACGCTGACCGCGCCCGGCCAGTCCCTCCAGTTCAGCCAGTGCCAGCCCTGCAGAAGCCAGATCGCCGCCTACTGCCTGCACGGCGGCGAGAATGGCCAGTGCGTTCGACACCCAGTGCTCGCCGGGCATGGAAATGGTGAAGCAGAGGCTTTGATCTCCCAGTTTCGCGGTTACCAAAGATCCACCGCCCTGTGCGGGGACCATATCGACCGCCCGGACGTCCGCCCCATCCTGCAGTCCAAAGCTGACAATCTTGTCGCAGTGTTTGGCGGCTTTGTCGCGCAGGCGCTGATAATGGCGGTTGTCAAACGGAACGATCGCGGTCCCGCCTTCGACCAGACCTTCAAAAATCTCGCCCTTCGCATCGGCAATCGCTTCCTCGTCCGGGAAATGCCCGATATGCGCCGGCGCAATCGTGGTCACAATGGCGGCATGAGGACGCACCAGGCGGGTCAGCGCCGACAATTCGCCGCTATGGTTCATCCCCATTTCGAATATACCGAACTGCGAATCCTGCGGCATGCGAGACAGGCTCAGCGGCACGCCGACATGATTGTTATAGCTTTTCAGCGACCGGTGCGCCTTGCCCAGCGAAGAGCGATTCAGGGCGGCATAGAGCGCCTCCTTGACCCCGGTCTTGCCGACCGATCCGGTTACGCCGATGATCTTCGCTTCGGTCCGGGCTCGCGATCCTGTGCCCAGTTTGTCCAGCGCGGCCGCCGTATCAGATACCCGAACATGCGGTCCGTCAGACGGTTCGGATACCAGAACACCCGTCGCGCCCGCCTTGATGGCCTTGGCGATATAAAGGTGCCCGTCGGTCTCTTCGCCCTTCATGGCAATGAACAGATCACCCTCCCCGACTTCGCGGGAGTCAAACGCAACGCCATTGACTTGAAAGTCCCCGTGGACCTCTCCACCGACCGCTGCGGCTATTTCGGATGATGTCCACAATGCCATCAGGCCACCTGCTCGTTGCTGGCCTGGCGTGCGCATTCGCGGGCGACCTCGACATCATCAAAGGGGATGATCCGGTCGCCGACAATCTGCCCCTGTTCATGGCCCTTGCCGGCCAGCAGCACGATGTCATCCTGTCCAGCCTGTGCGATGGCCGCCAGTATCGCTTCCCGGCGATCGGCAACTTCCTGTGCTCCACTGGCACCTGCCAGGATCTCTGCCCGGATCACGGCCGGATCTTCGTTACGGGGATTATCGTCGGTCACCAGCACCACATCGGACATGTCCGCTGCAACGGCACCCATTTCCGGACGCTTGCCCTTGTCGCGGTCACCGCCCGCACCAAATACTGTAATCAGCCGCCCTTTCACATGCGGTCGCAGCGCCTCGATTGCCGCCCGAAGTCCATCTGGGGTGTGGGCATAATCGACATATACGGGCGCGCCAGCCGCCGTAATGACGGCCCGTTCGAGACGTCCACGCACCGGTTGCAGTCGTTGCATGTGATCAAAAACATCATCCAGCGTTCCGCCGGTTGAAAGCACAACACCGGCCGCACAGAGCGCATTGGCCGCCTGATAGGAACCGATCAGCGGCAAGGCGATCCGATGGGTATTGCCATTGGCCTTGACCATCAGCGTCTGGCCCAGCTGTGTCGGCGTGCGCGAAACGAGCCTTAGCGAAGTGCCTTTCTCTCCGACAGTAAACAGGTTGAGGCCCCGATCCATTGCACGGCGGGAGACCTTGCTCGACCGCTCCTCGTCATCGGCCCAGACCACAGCAGTTCCATCTGGCTCAAGCACCTCGTCAAACAGCCGCATCTTCGCCTCGAAATAACTGTCCATGTCACCGTGATAATCGAGATGATCGCGACTGAGATTGGTGAAGACACCGACACGGGCAGTCCTTCGGTCCGGTACTGGGCCAGGCCATGACTGGAGGCTTCGAATATGGCATGGCTGACGCCTTCGCGTGCCAGACCGGACATGTTGGAGAGAAAGGTCACAATGTCCGGTGTAGTCAACCCTGTCTTGACCTGCTCTGAAGCGGTTGTCACGCCGAGCGTTCCGATTGAGGCGCTGTTCAATCCGGCCATCCGCCACAATTGCCGGGTCAGTTCCGCCGTCGATGTCTTGCCGTTGGTTCCGGTAACCGCAGCAACAAAGGCGGGAGATGGCGTGAAATAGCGTGCAGCCAGCAGCGCAAAAAGGCGTCGAGGTTGATCATTCCTGATGTGGACGGCACCTTCGACAATCGCCTCCGGACGCGCCACTACCGCGATGGCACCGGCCTGAATCGCGGCGTCAATAAAGTCTTCGCCGTTGGCAGCAAATCCCTGGAACGCCCCAAAAATATTGCCGGGAGCAATTTTACGATTGTCGATAGCGAGACCGGACACGTGACAGTCGCCGGCATCTCCGGTCAGATCAACTTCCGCAATGCCCGCCACAAGCGCACGCAAATCCATCTGTTATCCTTTCGGCGTCCACAACAGGGGTGTCAGTTCGGAAACATCGACATCGCGATGCTCATCCGGCACCACACCCAGCATCGGTCCAACCCGAGGTACCACTTTTCGCACGATCGGTGCGGCGGTCCAGCCGGCGGTTCTTGCAAAGCCCGTCTCTGCCGTCCCCTTGGGTTCATCCAGCATGGCAATGATAACATATCTCGGATTGTCCATCGGGAAAGCCGCCGCGAAGGTCGACACGAGCGACGTCCGGTTATAACCGCCATCGGCCGGTTTTTCGGCAGATCCGGTTTTTCCGCCAATCCGGTAGCCTGGCGCATCGGCGTTGCGTCCGGTTCCGCTGGACACGATCATCCGCAGCAGCTGGCGCATCCGCGCACTGGTGGCCGCCTTGAATACCCGGCGCCCTTCGGTCTCGTCGCCTGGCTCAACCTTCAGCAGAGTCGCCGGACGCCAGATACCGCCGTTGACCAGCGCGGAATAGGCGCTGGCCAGATGTAGCGGCGTTACTGCGATACCGTGTCCATAGGCCACGGTCATGTTGGTCACTCGTCCCCATCGCTGGGGCCAGAGGGGGCGACCTCTTTCCGCTATTTCGATATGCGGTCGCTCGTCAAATCCCAGCCGCCGGATCATGTTCTCCATGCCTTCCCGGCCCAGATTGTCAGCAAGGCGGGCGGTTACAATGTTGGAACTGTGTACAAGAGTTTCCGGAACGTTGAGATACCGATCCTGACTGTGATCGTCCTTGATCGTAAACCCGGCCACCTTGATCGGTTCGGTCGCATTGTAGCGGATAGCGAGATCGGTTACGGTTCCGGCATCCAGTGCCGCAGCGACAGTCAGTGGCTTGAAGGTCGACCCCAGTTCAAACACACTTTGGGTCACTTCATTGACCTGATGCTTCATGCTGCTCTGGCGAATCTTGTTCGGGTCGAACACCGGAAGGGACGCAAGCGCCATGACTTCGCCCGTGCGGACATCCATGATGATGCCAGCCGCCCCCTTGGCGTCATGTGCCGTCATGGCAGTGAACAGTTCGCTTTCCAGCGCAGCCTGGACGCGGGTGTCAATCGACAGGACACTGGGTTCCGCTCGCAAGGTTTCGTCGATCAGGCGATCATTAAGAGCGCGCTCCATGCCCATGACGCCCTTGTTGTCGGCATCGACATAGCCAAGAATATGCGCGGCCAGATCCCGCTGCGGGTAGAGGCGTTCATTCTCGCGCGGGAATTCAATGCCGATCTCTCCGATGGCATGTACTTGCCGAACTTCGGTCGGGAGCGCCCTGCGGCGCAGATAAGTCGGGCGCGGTCCGGTCAGCTTTGCCAGAAACTCGGCCTCGCTGGTATCGGGAAAAAGCCCGGCAAGTTGTCTGGCCAGCTGCTTCTTGTCACCGAGCACCCGTTCCGGAACGACTCGAATGGCATAGCCGCGAATGGTCCGGGCCAGGGCGACGCCGTTGCGATCAACAATATCTCCCCGCGGCGGCACATAACTCGCACTGGACATTCTGACGGGCTGCGCATCTTCCAGGATGGTCAAACTGATCAGGCGTCCGGTTATGATCGTAAATCCGGCGAGAAAAACCAGCAGCAATACCATCAGCCGGAAGTGGGCGCTGGCGGAAATTTCCTTGTTTTTACCGGAAAACTGCACTTTTCTGCTGCTCGCCAGGAGTGTGGTCATCCCCCGTTACTCCGGGTCCGCTCCCGATCAGCCTTTACCGTCAGATCCTTGATGAGTCCGTCATCCAGCAGCTTCTTTTCGATACTGGCAACGCGCTCTGTGCGATTGTTCCTCGGCGTCAGTTCGGCTGGCTGGGGTGAACCGGCCGCTTCCGATGGCTCGGACGCAGCGACCGCCGATGCTTCCTCCACTTCCACAGAAGGTGTTTTGGCAGAAGCCGTGGCGAATACCGATCCGATAATTCCGGCCGGCTCGACCTCGTCCATCGTGTTGGCCACCGCAATTCTGACCGGTTCCCGCGTTTGCATGCCCCCGCCAAGGCTGGCCAGTGCGCGCTCGCCCTGAAGATACTGGGCAGCCTCTGGTGCTACATAACCATATTCCAGCTTGTTCCACTCTTCCAGCTGGCGAAGATTGGCCCGGGCACTGAATTCCGTTTCCAGATAGCGAATCTCGCGTTTGACGGAGACGATTTTCTGATCTGTCCGGGCAAGATCGCTGCGCAGAGACGCAACGCTAAGCGAAAGCGGATAAAGCAGGATGGCAACCAGACAGACGAGCATCAGCCAGCCGATACCCTCCAGTCTTTTGGCTGCCAGCTTCATCTCGCACCACCTGCCGCTGATTGGGGCGGCGCGTCGGAACGCACCGCGGAACGAAGGGTGGCGGAGCGGGAATGGCAGGGCGCAGAGGTAGCTGGATAGGGGTTAATTTGAATACTTGAGTTGTGACAATAAGGGGGAGCGGGGATGCAAATTGATGATTATGGACAGGCAATCGCCCTCAAGAATAAATTGGAGGCTGCATTACC